>JARBUQ010000070.1 GCA_029239545.1 Paenibacillus sp. | reverse complement strand
CTGCCGAACGATTGGTCTCGAATATAATCAGGCAGCGGACTGTCTGTGCCGTCCCTACCGATAAACATGTTGTAATAGAACAATACAAGGACGATGCAGACCGTATACACTTGATTATTCATAGCTTGTTCGGCAGACGGCTGAACCGCACTTGGCAGCTCGTTCTGCAGCGGACGTTTGAGAAGCTTTTGCCGTACCGTTTCTACACGAACGCGAAAGAGAACGGGATCGAATTCGTCTTCCCGGAATGGGATGATGCCTGGATTGACTTGATTCGCAGTGTGACAGCGGATCAAGCAGAGCCTCTGCTTCGTGAATCTATAGCAGGCTCCCCGCTGTTCGGAGCGACATTCAGGCGTCTGGCAGAGACCTCCCTCTTGCTTGCCCGCAGTTATGGGAGGACCCCGATGTGGGTGAAGCGGATTCGCAGCGAAGCGCTGCTGCGCGATGTTTTGCCATTTGCGGATCAATTCCCGCTCGTGCAGGAGACATTGGATATTTGTCTGGAGCAGCTGCTGGACACGAAACAGTTCATTCCTTTCCTCGAGGCAATCGGCAATGGGACCATTCATGTTTCTGTACATAAGAGTCTGGCCCCTTCGCCGTATGCCTTTCAGTTTATATCGGAATACATGAACAGCCAGATGTATGAGTCAGATGCACTGGCCAAAGACATTCAACTGCAATTAATGACAGTGAATCGGGATGCCGCGGTACGGGTTTTTGGGACGACCGCCTTGAAGCAGCTCGTAGAGCAGCTGGATCCTGAAGGAACCGGGGAATGGGCTGCCCGCTCGCCGCAGCCTGCGGATGAGGATGAGCTGTACCGCCTGCTTAAGCAGCGGGGGGACAGCACAGAGGATGAGCTGATCAAGCTGGTCGATGAGGAGCGTGTGCATGAATGGCTGGAGCTGCTTAGAGGTGGATCTGTTCAGATGAAGCTCAGACATATGCTGAATTTCCGGACAATCCCCAAGCTGTTACGTTCATATTGGGTCGCTACATAGACCAGCAGTTATATATTACGGAAGCTCAAGTTTGCGAGCGTTTCGATTTAACTACGGCTTATGTACATGCATTGATTGAACAATGGGCAGATCGCGGGGTCATTGAGCCTTCACCGTTCTCAGAGGAAGGTACAGAGGAGCTTTGGACGAGCCGTAAAGCGGCGGAGCAAATGATCCGCATGTCCGCTAAGCAGCTGCGGCGTCAGGCAGAGCCAGTAGAGTCCACGAGGTTCATTGAACGTATTCTTAAGCTGCAAGGCGTCCACCCGATTCCAGGTGAGATAGGCAGTGACGGCTTAAAATTTGTAGTAGAGAAGCTGCAAGGTGTATTTCTGCCGATGTCTCATTGGGAAACAATCATATTTCCGACCAGGCTTCCGGATTATCGCAAAGAAACGTTGGATCAGCTATGCGCGATGGGGGAAGTGATCTGGCTGGGACGCAGAATGGACGGGGAGAAGGAAGGAAGAGTTGCTTTTTTTCTGACCGAATCCAAAGATTTGTATCGACCGTTTCTAACCAAGCGTCAACCGGATAATCAAGAGCACTTGAGGCTGCTGGAGATCATGCGTAAGAAAGGCGCCAGCTTCCTGACCGCACTTAGCCGGGATGCCGGGCTTATTCCGTCAGAATTACTCGAGCTTCTGCTGGAGCTGGTTTGGGAAGGATACATCTCCAATGACCAATTTGCCCCGATCCGCATGCATGGTCAAACCCGCCCAGCGAGCACCAGGAGTGGATCCGCGGGTAAGTCAAGGAAGTTTCAATCAGGTCTTGGCAGATGGTATTTGCTGGAGACGTTAGGTGAAGATAAGGGCGCAGCGTCAGAGCGGCAGGTCTCGTCGAGAGAGCTGGTCCCGCCAGCATTGCCGGTATCATTTGCAGATCAATCGGCTATTCTGGAGAAGCAGCCTTCTTCCGAAGCTTCACTGACCGCCTGGATCCAGCACTTGCTGGGCAGCTACGGCTTATTCACAAGGGATATGCTCTCAGATCGTTTGGGTGTTGCGAATGATGTGCTGGCTGAGCCGATTAGTCGTCTGGAGAACTGGGGGCTGCTGACACGGGGATTGTGGGTTCAAGGGATCACACCTCTGCAGTTCTCTACTCCGCCGGAGGTAGAGGCTTTGAGACAATCGTCATACGACGGCGGGAATCCAAATGAGGTTGTTGTGATATGTGCAGTTGATCCAGCGAATCCATATGGGTCAATCGTGGCCTGGCCGGATGCTGAAGGGATTTCATTTTCCAGAAAGGCAAGTAATTTCCTTGTTCTGTATCAAGGGCGGTTATGCTTGTGGATTGAACAGAATGGGAAGCGATTCTATGAGATCAATTCGTTCAAGCCCCATAATCCGACGGAGCAGAAAGCTTTTCTTGGCAGTAATATGAGCGCTATAGTGAGAGCAGTTTATCGCCTGGGGGGTATTCGTAAGCTGGTGGTGGACAGCTGGAATGGAGTACCTATAACGGCCTCAACTGCTTACGTATGGTTTGAGCGGCTGGGTGCGGAGAAGGATAGGGATTCTGCTGTTGTATGGTTAAGCTCACTGGGCAGTTTAAACTCTCCCACTCTCAATAATTCCAAGAAATTGTGATCTTTCGTTTCCAGCAAAAGTAATCAAGTTCATCAGCCAAACCAATAAAAACAGCACCTAAATCGAGCCTCCAGAATCTCTTCTGAGGCTTGGTTTGCATTAGGGGACATTACATTTTAAACCCCTTTTCTCTTTGTATTCTCAAAAGGATTGATTTTTCAGTGGCCTCAAGAACTTCCGGTCAGGATTTTCTTATCTGAGGTCTCTTAGTTTCGACTACATATAGATGTAATAAATTTTTCCGTTGACAAGCTTACAACTGTTCCATATTATGTTAAACAATAGGCATACAGTTATAATACAGGTACTATATCCCAGAGAGGCAGGCCCAATGATGTCCAACTCTTCCAAACCCGCACCGCTATCCTTTATTCAGAGAACTTCGCAAGTATTAAGGGTTTACCGATGGACATTGTCTTATTTGACGCGTTACCGCCTGCAGCTCACTTTGTTTATTGTTTGTGGACTCATTATTTCATTTACCGAGCTGGCGATTCCGAAATTTTTGCAGTTGGTTGTAGATGATGTGATTCCCAATCAGGATTACCGCCTTTTGCGCACATTGTTTCTGCTTGTAGTATTGTTTATTGCGGTGATGATCGCATTGACGGCGGCCCGGAATTTACTGCAGCGTGTTTTCTCCATGAAGGCTGGAAGAGACTTGCAATATTCATTGTTCCGGCATTTGCGGCATCTTGGCTTCTCCTATTATGAGCAGAATCCGGCTGGCAAGACATTGTCGCTGCTTAATACCGAGGTAAATGCGGTCATTGGAATGTATCGCTTCTCTTTTCCGGAGATGATTCAGCGAATTCTTATTCTGGTATTGTATTCTGTCATCATGCTGCTCACTAACGCCAAGCTGAGCTTACTCACTATTCCGTGTTTCCTCTCCTACTACATCATCAGTCCCTACTTCCAGCACATTGGCATCAAATATTTGAATGAAACGAAAAACTACCGGATGTATTACAACAAAAAAATTTACGACAGCGTGTCCGCCGTATCGGAGCTAAGAGCCCATTCGACCGAAGGCTGGGATCTGAACAGGCTGATGGACGGAACGCGCCACATCGTGAATCTCATTGTGAAATATTATTTTCATATGAATCTGTGTGTGAATTTGCGGAATTTGACGACCTATATGGGGCTTTTGCTTGTATTTTGGTTTGGGGCGAAGGATATTCAAGACGGTGTTTTGACGCTTGGAGCGTTTATCGCTTTTGTGCTGTATTATTTGCTCTTCATGCGAGCTGTTACTTCGCTGGTTATGGTATTCACCGATCAGCGCGTCGTGATTGCGCAGGCTGAGGCTTTGTATGAATTTCTTCAGGAGACGCCAGAGGTCACAGAGGCTGAGGAGACACTTGAGCTCCCCGAGGTAATGGGGGAAATTGCTTTTCGGAACGTAAGCTTCGGCTACGGGAATCAGCCGTCTGTTCTGAAGCAGTTTGACTTGCACATTCATAAAGGAGAGCGGATTGCTCTAGTTGGTACGAGCGGAAACGGCAAGACCACCGTGTTGAAGCTGATCGGCAGGTTCTACGATCCGCGCGAAGGAGAAGTGCTGCTGGACGGCACTCCTCTGCAAAAGCTTTCCTTCAGGCAGCTGCGCAGCTCGATCGGTTTTGTGTTTCAGGATACGTATCTATTCGGCACAACTATTCGAGAGAACATCCGTTTCGGCAATCCAGATGCTTCTGAGGAGCAGATCGTGGCGGCTGCTCAAGCAGCCAACGCACATGAATTTATCATGCAATTTGCTAGCGGATATGATTCACTGGTTGGGGAGCGAGGCATCAAGCTTTCGGGAGGCCAGCGGCAGCGGGTAGCGATTGCCCGGATGTTTTTGAAGAATCCTTCCATCGTCCTGCTCGATGAGGCGACCTCTGCGCTTGATAATGTGAGTGAGAAGGACGTACAGGATGCGCTGGACAGACTACTGATTGGTCGAACAACTGTGGCTGTCGCTCACAGGCTGTCCACGGTTAAGGATTATGACCGCATCGTCCTAATGGAGGAAGGTCAAGCGGCTGAAACAGGGACATACGATGAGCTCATGGACAGACGGGGCAGCTTTTATAGGCTCGCCGTTCGGCATTTTCAGGAAGAAGAAGACAATCGGGCACAGCAGATTGCGTCTGCATCAGCAACTACAACGATTCAAGGGGGGCAGACAAGTTGAAAAGCATCCGATTAATGACCTCCTATGTGTGGCAATGTCGTTCAGGCTTTCTGATTGGACTTGTGTTCCTTCTTATTGCTACCACAGCTCAGATTGCCGTGACAGCGGTAGAGAAAATCATTATAGATGACATTTTTATTCAATCCCGATACGATCTGCTCGTTCCGACTTTATCCTGGTTTGCAGCTGCGCTTGTAAGCTCCTCCTTGTTCGCCGTTCTATGGACGCATATAGGGCGGTTCAACGCCTATAAGGTGTTCAGCCATATGACACAGGATGTGATGAAAGCGATCTATAGAACGCCTACGAAAGTATACAACAATGAGCGGATTGGCAAATATGTCAGCTATTTCACCAATGATATCAACTGGATTACGGTTGCATTGACGCAATTCGTCCCGAATGGGATATCGAATGTGCTGACTGTAGTTCTCATCTCCATTATTATTGGCTGGAGCAGCCCGATTCTGCTGGGCAGTATTCTTGTATTCAGTCTGCTTTATTTGCTTCTGGGCCGCAAGTTCGGAAATGCTATCCGCCAAGCCTCCCGCGAGCATCATGAAGCCAGATCCAATTTTCTTGTCCATATGGAGGAGGGCGTCTCTTCAACTAGAGAAGTGATTGCCTTCCATCGGGAGGAATGGGAACAGAAGAAATACAATGACAACTTTGCTATTTTCTTTGATAAAGCGATGAAGGAGGGCAAGCTGGAGAATCGCAAGCTGTTCTGGAGCGATCCCTTGAAATGGGGGGCTACCCTGATCGTGCTCGGTTATGGAAGTTATGCGGTCATGAAAGGTGACTTGTCCATCGGGATGTACATTGTGATTTACCAATTCACGGCTCAGCTTATGACGGCGATTCATGATCTGTACGGATTTGCCATGGAAGCCCAGAGCAGGCTTGCGATGGTTGATCGGATTCGGGGCATCATTAAAGGTCCTCAAATCGCAGACGGAGAGATAGAGCTGCAAGGGCCCATTACAAGTCTTGAGCTTGACCAGGTATCCTTTCGGTACTCCGATGATTCCAAGCTTGTGCTTGATCGATTGTCGCTGCATATCCCGATCGGTCAAAAGGTTGCCTTCGTGGGCACAAGCGGAGGGGGCAAGTCGACCATTGCCCAACTGCTGATTCAGTTTTATGAGCCTGATCATGGGTGTATTCGGGTAAATGGAATGCCGCTCCAGCAGATCCGTCGAACCTCATGGATGGACAGACTGTCTGTAGTGTTCCAGGAGCCTTATCTTTTCCCTGATACGATACGGAACAACGTTCTGATGGGACGGGAGAAATCCGAGGAGGAGATGCGAGCAGCTTGCGAGCTGGCCAGTATTGATCCGTTCGTGCGATCACTTGGCAAGGGCTATGATACAGAGCTTGGGGAGCGCGGCATCAATTTATCCGGTGGACAGAAGCAGCGTCTTGCTCTTGCCCGGGCATTGCTCGCCCGCACAGAAGTGCTTATACTCGACGAGTCTACCTCTTCCCTTGATCTTGAGACTGAAAGACAGGTTCAGAAGCAGATTGATGAGCTCCGCCAAGGTCTGACCACTATTATAATTGCCCATCGGCTTTCGACGGTTCAGAATGCGGATCTGATTTATGTGATGCATGAGGGAAGGGTCGCCGAGCAAGGTACCCATAACGAACTTATGAGGGGTGACACTATTTATAAAAAGCTGGTATATTCACAGTTGGATGAACCATCTATCGAGAAGGTCGTCTAATAGCTTGGCTTACTTTTTTACTGTCCAAACGGTCAGTTCGATGTATAATAAGAGAGTTCTGACTACATCGAGATGAAGGTGAAAGTGGATGGAAGCGAAATTTTGTATGTCATGCGGTGCGGCCTTAGAGCCAAGAATTGTAGATGGCGAAGAGCGCAAGGCTTGTACGGAGTGCAGCTATGTGCATTGGGGTAATTATAGTATTGGTGTAGGCGCATTGGTTGAGAGGGACGGCAAATATTTGCTAGTTCGAAGAGCGCAGAATCCGGGTAAGGGCAATTGGACGAATCCTGGCGGTTACATCGAGCAGTTGGAGCTGTTTAACAAAACGATAGAGCGTGAGGTATTGGAGGAAGCGGGTGTGGAAGCGGTCGTTAAGCAAATAGTGGCCGTCAGGGATCAGCCTAGAAGCATTCATAACATTTATGTAGCTTTTGCGATGGAATATATCAGTGGAGAGCCAACGCCAGATAATGTCGAAGTAGACGCAGCGGGATTCTTCAGCCTGGAAGAGCTTGAAGGCATGCCTGTTGCAAACTTCACACGTTGGCTGCTGGATGTCGCTCATAACGGAAAGTCCGTGGGCTTGAATCTGGATGCTGAGCCTTGTGTTCCGATTGAGGGCTGTGCGTTGTTTCGTGTGTAAGGACTCCCAAGACCCGGCCCAGGCCGGGTTTTGTTGTATAAGGGGAATTTAGTGCATTGCCGTGATGAAGCGTTAAACCGCGTTGAGGCGTAGGGGATATCTAATTTCGGTTGTTCATGGTTGGTATGAACTCAACCAGCAAGAACCTCTGGAGTGACTTCGCTCCAGAGGTTTCACATAACTGCGCGGGAGCGGTGTTACTTGTGATTCGCCGCCACGGCTGCGGCTTGCAACCGGTAAGCCGCATGATTCGTCGGGCCAATCCCATGCCCGAGAGGAAGTGCTGCGCCGATGGCCGCAGTGACGAAGCGTTTGGCTTCGGCTACCGCGGCTGCCATCGGCATGCCCTTGGCAAGGCCGGCGGCAAGAGCTGACGCGGTCGTGCAGCCTGTGCCGTGCGTGTGGCGTGTATCGATGCGCGGTGAACGGAACAGCAGCGCTTCCGTCCCGTCGTACAGCACGTCTACGGCTTCGTCACCTTCGAGGTGACCGCCCTTCAGCAGCACGAAGCGAGGTCCAAGCGCATGCAGCAGTTGAGCAGCTTCGATCATAGCATCGATGCTGTCTATGCCCTGTAAACCGAGCAAGGCGCAAGCCTCAGGCAAATTCGGCGTTACTACAGCAGCTAGTGGGAGCAGCTCAGAGCGCAGAGCTTGGACGGCTTCGAGCTGAAGCAAGGAGGCACCTCCTTTGGCAATCATGACGGGATCGACAACCAGGCAGCCTTCAACGCTGTACTCACGGACTTTACGTGCAACCATGCTGATGATTTCGGCGGAGAACAGCATTCCTGTCTTGACGGCGTCGGCGCCGATGTCTGACAGAACGGAATCGAGCTGCTGCTCAATGGTCTGTACTGGAATGGCAAACACATGCTGAACGCCTAACGTATTCTGGGCGGTTATCGAGGTTATGGCGCTCATCCCGAACACACCAAGCTCTTGAAAGGTTTTGAGATCGGCTTGTATACCGGCGCCTCCGCCGGAGTCCGAGCCAGCAATTGTTAATGCTCTAGGTATAGGACTTGCAGGGTTCATGGCCTATGACTCCTTTTTCATGGTTCGTGGTACTACTGCGCTATGAGAAGCGGTCGGGTGCGAATGCGGCGATGAATTGCTTAAGCGTCGTATCCTCGTAGTAACGCGATTGTCCGCCTGCCAGGTCAGCCACAAGCCGCGCAGTCGCTGGACTGAGCAGAATGCCATTGCGGTAGTGTCCCACAGCGAACAGCACATGTTTCGCCTGAAGCGTGGTTCCTATGAGAGGCCAACCGTCCTGGGTTGCTGGACGCAGACCGGCCCATTGGTGAAAGGGAGCATGCTCCTGAAGAGTAGGGAGCAGCTTGCTGTTCCAGCTCTCAAGTCTGGCAAGACCCTTAGCGGTCACCGCCGTGTTGAAGCCCGCGATATCCTCTGAGGCTCCGCAAACAAGAGATCCATTGGCTTTTCCTACCATATAACCTTGACTGCAAAACACCATATGCCGTAATTGACCAACATCCGCGGATTCGTAGGCGCAGATTTGGCCGCGAATCGGGTAGACAGGCATTTTAATCCCCAAGGCTTGCTCCCAATGCTGGGACCAGGCCCCAGTACTTAGTACTAATCGATCCGCATGCAGCACGGTACCCGATCCGAGCCTGACTACAACAGCAGCGTTCTCTGAGGAATGATCTTCCTCCATTGAGATAGCTCCTGCCTGTTCATAGATGATGACACCAATGTTCCGACAAGCTTGCTCGAGCGCCTTGACATAATGAGGGGCATACACATGGGTCTCATTCGGATAGTAGAGGGCTCCCCGAGCAGACCTGGATAACTCTGGCTCGAGCTGGAACAACTCATCACCTGTAACAATTCTGGCTTCTGCGCCATAAGGCTGCTGCCACATTTGCCGAGTTTCCATCGCCAAGCGGTCTGCCTCATGAAAATATACGTACAAGCTGCCTGAACGCGAATATTCAAAGTCCATTCCCGACACTTTACGAATTTCTTGCTGCCATAGCTCGAATTGCTTCAGGCTCTCCCTGCAGAGCTGGAAGAAGGCATCAGGCTGTTCGCTGTTCTCCGAGAAGGGAGCCAGCATTCCGGCAGCTGCTCCAGAGGCTTGTCCGCCGCAAGTATGCTGTTCGGCTACCGTAACCTGATATCCGCGCTTCCTTAACTCATAGGCGCAGGATAATCCAATCACGCCGCCTCCAATAACAAGCAAATGCTCTGACATATTTATTCACGCTTTCTATACATTTAATTGGTTACTTAATAACCCATTCCTCACTGCCGCTGCTGGCGGAAGCATATCGCTTCTTCGGAATACGTCCAGCCAAGTAGGACAATCGCCCGGCAGTAATAGCAAGCTTCATCGCTTCTGCCATCCTTACCGGATCTTTGGCCTTCGCCACGGGTGTATTCATCAGTACGCCGGCAGCTCCAAGCTCCATTGCTTGGACTACATCCTGCGCGGAACCGAGTCCTGCGTCTACAATAATCGGCACGCCGGATTCTTCAACAATCAATCCCAGGTTATAGGGATTGAGAATGCCAAGACCGGTGCCGATCGGCGAGCCTCCTGGCATCACAGCAGCAGCTCCCGCTTCTTCAAGTCTCCGGCATAACACCGGATCGTCGGACGTGTACGGCAGCACAATAAACCCTTCACGCGCAAGGATCTCCGTTGCTTTCAGCGTCTCGATCGGGTCCGGCAGCAGCGTCTTCTCAGACGCGCTGATCTCGACCTTGATCCAGTCGCTTAAGCCGGATGCGCGCGCGAGCCGGGCAAGTCGAACGGCTTCATCGGCCGTCCGAGCGCCAGATGTGTTCGGCAGGAACGTATATACGCGTTCCTCCAGATGCTGCAGAATGGAATCGTCATCCGGTGAGTCGAGATTAACTCGACGGATGGCGAAGGTGAGCACCTCGGCTTCAGACGCTGCAATGGCCTGCTGCTGCACATAAGGATTCGGGTATCGTCCTGTGCCCAGAAAGAAACGCGAGCTCAATGGTTTGCCGCCAATAATTAATACATCTTGTGTACTCATGGCTTTTCGTCAGCCTCCTCCTACAAAATGAACAAGCTCAACCTTCATATTTTCCATTAATTCAGTAGTCGGCCATTCTTCTCTTTGAATAATTTGTCCGTCAATCTCCACCACTACCAGCTTGCTTTCCATTCCATATACGCTCAGAAGCTGCTCTACGGTTTGAACCGAAATCGTTTTTTTGCTGCCATTTACCCAAATCTCCATCCTAGCTCCTCCTGCCATTAGCCAGTTCAATTCGCTCGAGAAACGCGCGGCAAGTTCCGGCTACATCTTCACTTCCGACAATTTCGCTTATCGCACAAATACGGGTTGCTCCGGATTCCAATACTTGATCAACATTATGCAGTTTAATGCCGCCAATCGCAACGAAGGGAATGCTAACTTCTGCTGCCACTTGACGCACATATTCCGTTGATACCGGAGCAACTACATCGACTTTGCTTTTCGTCTCGAATACCGGTCCCACACCAATGTAATCTGCACCTTCAAGCTCAGCTTGCCTGGCCTCCCCGATCGCATGTGTGGATATCCCGATCCATTTGTCTGGACCCACAATTCTCCGAGCTTCAGCGATCGGAAGATCGTCCTGTCCCAGATGGATGCCATCCGCATCAACAGCCAAAGCAACATCAATATGATCATTCACGATAAATGTGACTCCGTAACGACGAGTCAGCTCCCGCAAACCGCGTGCTTTGAGAAGCACCTCGCGTTTGGAGCTTGATTTGTCACGAAGCTGAATAATATCTGCTCCTCCGATCATGGCCTGTTCCATGACTTCAAGCATGGGACGTCCCGGGTGAAACATTTCACCTGTAATTACATATAATTTGAATTCTTTCATATAGGGCAGCCTCCTTTTTACTTTAATGAAGGAATTTTCTCTACATCCCGATGTAACGGGCATATAAGGTTTTGGCGCGGACAGGGTCATCCGTACCTTGAATGAGTGCCCGTCCGTCCGGGAACATCACAATCCGTTCCCCTTCAGTCAGATAAGCCTTCAATAAGAAGGGATTCCGTTCAACTCTTGCTGAAGAGGCCAATCTATTCTCCCATTCCTCCAAGTCGAAGGCTGAGGAGAGGTGAATCTGAACGGTTTCTCTGCCGCATAAGGAAGCAACCTCATTGGCAGCATTCACTTGGAGAGCCGGGTACTCATGAGTGCCGCAGGTCGGACAATCCGGCTTGGGCTCGCCGCATTTCATCTCATAATGGTAATTATTCCAAATATCAAAAGTAAGCAGGCTAGTCCTCCTGGATTGTGCTGCGCCAACGAGCAGCTTCAACGCTTCGACGGCTTGGTAAGAAGCGGCGATATCAACGACAGGAGAGAGCACTCCAATACGATCACATGTTTCTGCGGTACCCTCACCTGGTTGGATCAAGCAGCGAAGACAGGGGGTTGCACCTGGAACGAAAGCAGCGCTCATTCCTCGGGAGCCTACTGCTCCTCCATATACAAAGGGAATATTATGTTTGAAGCATGCATCATTCAGGATGAAACGAGTCTGGAAATTATCCGTCCCGTCCAGCACCAGATCAATTCCCTCTATAAGCAGCTCCACATTGGAGGCCGTCACATCGGAGACAATCGGCTCAAGCTTGATCGAGGAGTTAATGCGCTTAAGCTTGCGCTCAGCTGCGACAACCTTGGGCAAAGCTTGCTCAACATCATCCTCATCATATAACATCTGACGCTGTAAATTACTGAGCTCTACATAATCTCGATCGACAAAGCGGACACAGCCAATACCGGATCGTACCATGTGATTGGCCAGAACGGTTCCCAATGCCCCCATTCCAACAATAAGCACGGAGGACCCGGCAAGAAGGCTCTGACCGCCTGTGCCGATCGGACCAAATAACATTTGGCGCGAATAACGCTCGCTGGAGCCAACAGGCTCACTCATACGACTTCCTCCTCAAGCGTGAGCGGCATAGCCGCCCTTAATTAGTCACGCAAAAAAACCGCCCACATTAGGGGCGGATACATGGTCATTCTCATGCAGACGGCCAACTGCCGTCTTGCTCCACTTCCCTACGCTGGCATCAACCAGATCAGGTTCAAAGAGTTCAAAGGTCTACCTTCATCTCAGCCTGCAGGAACAGGCACCCCTAGTGACAATGCTAAGCGCGAATTGTACAGACTTGGCGCCAAGCCATGGTCGATTCAATTACTTCCACATTACAGCTAGCCCAGTTGTTTGTCAATGCAGTCCATATAGATTAACAGGGTTAAATATTGACTTGTAACTGTCATTAAATCGCATACTAAGGTTTGAATTTGCACTTAGGATTGAGAATAGAACGAGGAGCTTAGGAGCAGGTTTGGACGAAGTATAGGCAAAACGAGCTATAACTCTTTTTTTGGAGGACCTATTTTTTTGTTGCGTACAGGAAGATAACAGGTTATACTTGTAATATTCATACAGGTAATATACAAGATTTTATTTAATGTATATACCAGTTGGAGGTGGAAAACTGCAGTTGGATTTATAAGCAACATGAAAGCGATTACGCAGTTTTTTTCACCAAACAAACAATACTTATTGATTTCAGGGAGGTCACGTAATTGAAGAGACGATTAAAACAGATTATTGCATTATCAATGGCTTCAGCACTCGTTCTGAGCGCATGCGGCAGCAAGGAGGAACCGAATACATCAACTCCTACCGGCTCGCCAAAAGCAAACGAAACACCTAAAGCACCTGCTAAGGAAAAGCTTAGCCTGAGTTGGATGATCGGTGTTCCGACAACGACTTCC
>JARBUQ010000535.1 GCA_029239545.1 Paenibacillus sp. | reverse complement strand
GTTACTTGAAAATCGATTTGTGCGTGGCAGCCCCGTTTTTCATGCAAAGGACGTACTACTCTTATCTCATATCCTGTTTCTTCAAACACTTCCCGAATACAGCACTGCTCCAACGTTTCCCCTTGTTCACGTCCCCCCGACGGAACAGACCAACGCTTCTCTTCCTCCGGCTTTCCCTGTAAAATCATAAGCAGCTGTTTGTTGGCATTCACACATACACCTGCTGCACCCTGCCACATTCCCACTTTGATTCACTCCCCGCTTTAACGACAGTCATGCTCAATTGAGCTTTATAAAACTATTATATTCGCATTCATTAACAGGGAGAGTAAACGGATTTGTATATCCTGTGTCGGGTGCATATGCTCGATCCCCTGTGCTTTTCTAATCGGAAGTTTTAGTCGATTTCGGAGAAGCAAACTGAAGATCATACAGCTCCTTATACCTGCCCGCACGGGCTAACAAGAAGGAATGCGTACCGGATTCGAGAACCTTCCCTTTCTCCAGCACAACAATCTGATCCGCCATCTGGATAGTGGACAAGCGATGAGCGATGACCAAGCTGGTTCTTCCAACGAGTAGTTCGGACAGAGCCTGCTGAATGAGATTCTCCGATTCTGTATCCAGTGCCGAGGTTGCCTCATCGAGAATAATAACCTGCGGCTGCCTAAGCAGTGCTCTGGCAATGGAGATACGCTGCTTCTCGCCACCAGATAGCTTGACACCCCGTTCGCCGATCTGTGATTCGTAGCCATTAGGAAAGGATAATATAAAATCATGAGCATACGCAGCCTTCGCTGCAGCTTCGACCTCTGCATCTGTAGCGTCTGGTTGCGCATAGGCAATATTATCACGGATCGTTCCATTGAACAGGATAATGTCCTGAGATACAATGCCGATTTGCCCTCGGAGCGATTCAAGCGTAACGTCCTTCACATTATAGCCATCTATAGTAATATGTCCGGAGTCGGTATCATAGAAACGTGTCAATAGCTGAGTGACGGTGGATTTGCCTGAGCCGGAGGAGCCGACTAGCGCTGTAGTCCGACCCGCTTCCATCACCAAATTGAAGTTGTCGAGTACTGTCACCCCAGGCTGGTATGCAAATCCTACCTTATCGAACACAATATTCCCCTGCAGTTTCGTCAGTTCAATCGCATTCGCTTTATTCGTCACTTCAGGCTGAATTTCCATAATTTCTTCTATTCTTTCATATGCTGCGGCCGATTGCTGCACACGATTGAGCATACGGCTGAAATTGCGTATCGGACTTTGCAATAACCGCAAATAGGCCAGATATGCAACGAGGTCCCCCACTGTAATATTTCCTTGCATGGCCTGCCATGCCCCGAAGGTAAGCACTGCGGCCATTCCGATAAAATTCAAGAGCTCCACTGTTGGTACGAAAAGAAAGGAGACACGAGCAGCAGCAATGTTGGCTTCCATATTGTCGCGGCTGCGCTCCTCGAATCGATTCATCTCATACCGTTCGGCAACGAAGGCTTTGACCAAACGAATCCCCGAGAGCGTATCTTGCAGCGAATTATTCACTTCACCCATCGATACTCGCACGCGTTTATTCGATGCCCGCACTTTTTTGCCGAATCGCCGCGTAATGATGAAAATGATCGGGATGGTCACGAACAGCATTAGCGCCAGCTGCCAATTCACGAACAGCATGAACACGGCAACCGCAATAAAAGTTAATGCATCCGCAATAATAGACAGGGAACCTGAAGAAACTAGATCCTGCAGTTGTCCTACGTCGCCCGTTAGTCGCGACATCAAATCTCCAGTCCGGTTCCGGTCAAAAAAACGGATATCCATCCTCTGTGTCTTGTTATACAAATCGTTACGCAGATGGAAAATTGCTCGTTGACTGACTAATGAGATCAAATAACTGCTCACGAATGAGAAGAGACCCAGCAATACCGCTGACCCAATCACACCTGTTCCGATCCATAACAGCAGATCATACCTCTTATTAGGGATGACCTCATCAATCGTCAGGCGGGTTAACTGTGGAATAACGAATTCCAGGGCAGCCAGAATAATAAGGGAGAGCGAGGCTATGATAAGTGTGCCCTTGCTTCTCGTTAAATGTGAGAAAAGATGCTTGAACATACTCCATACAACTTTCTTTCTAAAAGCAGGAATATCCGTTCTAGGTGAACGATGAGATGCAGGTCCTGGTTCACTCATACGGCGTTTCCTTCTGATGAGGTTGATCCCCTTGCTCCTGATCATCTTCCAGGTGAGCAGGCGTCACTCCTATCGATTCAATAAGCTGCTGCAGGTCACTGCGTATGTTATCGAACAGAGTCGAGATCTGTTCTGCATGTTGCGGAGATTGAACAGCTGTCTTGGCCGCTAATCGAACAAGTTTATTCAACTGGGAAGCCTTCTGTCTCATATCAAACCTGACTCCATAGTCCTCCTTGTTGAACTCCTCCGACCATCGCTCCAGGAAATTGCCTTCTTGCCGGCACTCGCTCTTCCTTTGTAGATAATGCCTGCCCTCCTCGGTTATCTTATATGCCTTGCGCCCCGCCTCTTGCTCAAGAAGGACAAGTCCCCTGTCCTCCAGCATTTGCAAGGTTGGATAGATGACTCCGGGACTTGGAGCATATAACCCACCTGATTTCTCTTCCAGTGACTTGATCATCTGGTATCCATGCATAGGCTGCTCTCTCAAAAGCTCTAACAGCGCCAACTTCACTCTACCTCTGCCGAAGTGGCGTCTGCCTGAGCCATG
>JARBUQ010000534.1 GCA_029239545.1 Paenibacillus sp. | reverse complement strand
AGCCAAATAAGCCGGAAAATCCGGGCTAAATCGGACCCAATGAGCCGACGTAGCCAAATAAGCCGGAAACTGCTTAATTGGAGCTTCGCGGTCCAAAAACTCAGGGTGAAAACTACGTTTCTCCGCTCCACTTGATTGGAAGAGTCCAAACCAGAGGCCTGAGTAGTAACCCAAAAAGCAACTAATCACACTCCGGACCCCGAATCAGCGATTTTAATTGCGGAACCGCAACTCATTCCCGATACACGGTCCCCAAATCGATTCTCTTGCCTGTTTACTTGCTTTCTGCAATGAATCCGGCCTCACTCGTCCATTTCCACCACCCCGACAAGGAACAGAACAAGGAGAGCCCTTTCGCTCTTCCCCCAGAATCTTATACTTTCTGGCCACTAAGAAAAACCTATGGAGCAGTTTGCACTCCAGAGGTCCGTGTCAGTTGAGTTCAGTTTGCGACTACAGTAGTTCAACCCGATAATCCGCCCGATAGGTCGCTTCGCTCCCGGAACGCCGTACCATAACACCGTAACGCATTAAATCGGCACGATGCTCGCAGCCCTTGAACGTATAGACGGTTGTATTCGGGCTGCCCGCCATCGACAACGTAAGCCGTTTGTCTGGCAGCACCCATGTAATCTCCCAATCTTCGTCAGTTGTACAGCTTCGAAGCTCCTGCATCAACTGGTAACCATCCGTCTCTCCCAGCAGCTGTGTTGGCTCCAGCGGCAGCTCACAGGACAGCTCCCCTTCACAATGGAACAGCCAGTCGAATGTATGGATTTGTCCATCCTCTTCGGTCATCCACACAGAAAATTCGTCGTGTAATCCCTCTGAGGACAGCTTCAGCTCGCGCCCAAACTTCACGCCCGGATACACATCATCTGCTTCGACCTTGACACTGTTAAGCTCTGCATTGAAATCCAGCAGCTTTCCACTTGGTCGATTCGGCTGGTTGAGCTGATCCACCATAATGGTATTGTGAGCAACCGATTTGCGCTGCCACTCACGGAACAGCTCCGATCCATAACCGCTGTTTGCTATGTCGCGAGAGAGCAGCTGATCTTTCACGAATAGCTCAAAATTCATTATATCTGCATGGGAATGCTCGCGGATCACAAATCCGTATTTCAGAAAAACACTTGTTGACTCATTTTGCAGCATACAGTAATGAATATCTCCATCATAATGCGATATTCTAGGTGGAGCCAACGACTTCTGAAGCTTGCGTTCGGTTTCTTCCAGCTCTTTACGCCAATTTGTCCCGTACAGCAGCCTTGGAAGGCCGCCAAAATTCAGATACACATTATCGTCTGAAGCCTTTCCAGCGAATTCTTCTTCATCATAACATTGCGCCAGAGCATATCGATAAGGGGCTTCATCGTATATATTGCGAATCCATTCGTATTGATGGGCGTAATTAGCGAATGACAACAGCGGCCAGCCATCGTTCGGACTAGGCAGCTTTCCGTTCGGGAAAGCATACTTCAGGGGATAGCGGTACATCTTCCGAATAGATTCCGTAAATTCCGAGAAATCGTAATCATACAGCTCGCAAAATGCCGCGTAATAAGTAAGCCCTTCCGCGCAGTAGAAGTGATAATGGAAGGAGCTCTCATACCAAAAGCCTTGCGGCAGCAGCCCTTCTGCCAATTGTCGTTCTATCCCCTCAACTCCGTCGGCCGCTCGCAGGCACCATTCCCGTTCATTGAAGTATAAACCGATCATGCCAAGCGCTGATTTCATCCAGCAGCTAATATTGGGCGTTCCTCCTGGTGTGATATGCAGAAACTGTGCCATCGGAATGAAAAAATGCTCCTTGTATCTTTCCAGCTCTGCATCAGTCAATTGCTCACGCACGAGCTCCATCCCATTCAGCATCCAGCAGATCGCAACCGCATCCGTCAGATTAATTCCTGTGAAAACGCCTTCGAATCCAGCAGGCGTGCGGACCTTGAATGTAGAAAGATGATCAGAGTAGAATGAAAGCACCTTACGGATAAAATCCATATAGATCTGATCACCATGCAGATTGTACAATACAGCAGCATGGAATACTTGTACGCTCGCTCTTGAGCGGTAAGAAGCGGTCCATGCTTCCGTTACTGCTGAGTCATGATGGAGGATTCCACACTTGCTGCAAGGATGCACATCGGGCTTCGCAGCATCGAACACAAGCGGAGAGAAGCAATGGCTGCAAAAATAATTATGCCCCCATCCCGCAATTTGAGCAGGATCGTCTTCGTAATGGGCTGCCCACCAGTCGGTTTCAACTTTTACCTTGCTTGCAATATTTGCCGCCCATGAATAGGCTTCTATTTTATCCCTGACAACCTGCCAGTCCTTGACCAAACGTTTAGTAGATGTCATGAATTCGTTTGCTCCCTTCCCCTTGTATCCGTCAAATAAACTCTGTTCCCTGAAGCAGCCGATTCCCGAATGGCGCGAATAACCTGCAGGTTGCGAATCCCTTGAATCGCACCGGCATAATCAAATGACTCGTTATCCAGTTCATCAATGAATTGCTGATGTGCGCCATGAACGGCTTTGCCGCCTAGTGTATGATCGAATTGATAGTAAGACCTACCGTCCTTGGCCTCATAGGCATGCGGTCCAATAGAGGCATCCTCCTTCAAGAGGACGGTCATCTGTCCTGTTTCCAATTGATATTGGATATATCCCTTGGTTCCCTTCACTTCCAGAATATACATAGGAGTATCTGCAGATGCAAAGGAGCAATAAGTCGTTTCCAGAATTCCGGTGACACCCTGT
>JARBUQ010000069.1 GCA_029239545.1 Paenibacillus sp. | reverse complement strand
CGGACTTAGAATGCGAATCACATTGCTGTATAGACCAGCCCCCATCACGATGACCCCGTGTTGATGTGCCTCCTGTAAAATCTGAGTCGTTAGCTCTTTATCCGGTATTTTCGTCACCGGATCCTTCACCAACTCAATCGCACTCATCGCTCCCAACGTTCGTACGTCACCAATGCACCCAACTTCTTGCTGCAGCCGGAGAAACCGTTCGCTAACCGCTGCCCCAATCGATACAGCCCGTTCAGCCAGCCGATCCTCCTCTAGCATTTCAATTACTTTTAATGCAGCTACACAGCCAAGTGGGCTGCCTCCATAAGTACCCCCGATTTCACCGATACTGGGTGCGTCCATGATCTCCGCCCGTCCGGTTACGGCACTAATCGGGAGTCCTGCCGCAATCGATTTGGACATTGTCATCAGATCCGGCACAACTCCGTAGTGCTCCATCGCAAAGTTCTTCCCTGTCCGTCCGAACCCTGTTTGCACTTCATCGGCAATAAGCAGGATACCGTATTTCTCGCACAACGCCTTTACACCTTGAATAAACCGGACGGATGGTATGACAAAGCCACCTTCTCCTTGAACCGGCTCCATAATGATTGCAGCAACCTCATCACCCGGGACTTCCGACAAGAAGAAGTCCTCGAATTTCTGCAATATTTGATCATCCACCTCATCTGGTATCATCCCAGAAGGAGCACGATAGTAGTAAGGATAGGGCATTTTGTACGTATCAGGGGCGAAAGGGCCGAAACCGTTTTTATAAGGCTTTACCTTGCTGGTTAAAGACATAGCCATATACGTCCTACCGTGAAAGCCGCGTTCAAAGGAAATCACGGCTCTTCGCCCCGTATATTTACGTGCAATTTTCACCGCATTTTCAACAGCCTCTGCACCGCTGTTCAAGAAGAACGTTTTCTTCTTATGATCCCCTGGGGTCAACGCATTTAGCTTCTCAGCCAATGCCACGTATGGCTCATACATCATGACGTGAAAGCAGGGATGCAGATATTGATCCAGCTGGGACTTCAGCGCTTCCACGACTTTAGGTGGACAATGCCCGACATTTAAGGAACCTATCGCCCCCGCAAAATCGATAAAGGTATTCCCGTCAACATCGGTGAGCAGCGCCCCCTCCCCTTTAGCCGCAAAGGTAGGAATCGTATTGAAAGGACCTCTCGGGATATTCGCCATGCGCCGCTCTAGCAGAAGCTGAGCCTGAGGACCCGGGATCGCCGTCTTCATATCAATGTATTTCGTAAGTCTAAGGTTCCGATCCATCCCTATGCCTCCATTTCATCAAAACCACACCAATGAATCAGGGTCAATGCGATGATCTCCGCTGCCTCAAACACATGATCCAGCACAATGTGCTCGTTCGGATAATGGGCCACTTGAGTGATGCCTGGACCGAAAACGATACAAGGCGTTTCTCCAAGCTGCGTGAGCAATCCGCCGTCTGTTCCCCATGGCGATGCTTCGATTCTAGGTTCTTCTTGCTTAACCTCCCTATATTGCTCCTTAAGAACCCTTATCAAATCATGCCCAGGATCGACGCTGCCTGGGACCCAACGGGCTCCAAACCATTCAACTATAGGCGGATGTTCTTCAAACCAAGAGTCTTTTCCCTTAAGCTCCTCCATCCAACGGGCCATTTCTTCCTTAGCCTCATCAAGCTTTTCCTCAGGTGCAACGCCCATTCTTCCTTCTAACTTGACAGTGTCCGCTACGGAGGAAGGCCAATTCCCTCCTTGAATGACACCTATATTAATAGGGATTGGAATAGGGTTTTGAGCGTACAAAGGATCCGAGATACGCGCATTTCTTTGCTCCTCAAGCTCCCGGATATGCTGCATCACGGTCATGCTTTTCTCAATGGCACTAACCCCTTCGTATCTGGTTCCGCCATGGGCTGAACGGCCTTTGACCTCGATGCGGAACCACATAGAACCCTGCTGCTTTGGAAATATGCGTAAATTAGTAGGCTCAGGAATAAGGGCTGCATCTGCTCGATATCCCTTCACGATCGCAGCCAGAGTCCCTACTCCGCCGCTTTCCTCTTCAATGACGCTTTGAACTATGACGTCGCCCTTCAAACTAATGCCAAGACTCTGAATAGCCTCCACAGCAAGAAGAAGAGAGACGTTTCCGCCTTTCATATCCGTTGCCCCACGTCCATACAGCTTCCCATCCACCACATTGCCGCTAAAAGGATCATCTTGCCATTGATCCCGATTCCCTTCCGGAACGACATCGATATGACCATTTAGTAGGATAGAACGTCCTCCTCCGGACCCTTTCATGACACCGACTACATTGGGACTGCCTGTAAAACGGTTTCTAGGAGAACAAAAATAAGGATGTGTCTCAAGGGTCTCTCCATCCGGTTCCCATACATCAACGTCTAGTCTCAACTCACGAAATTTATCGGCAATTAAGGCCTGGACTTCCTTCTCATTGCCTTGTGTACTGGGTATCCTTACCATATTCTGCAGCAAACAGGTTCCTTCTTCGCGATGAAGCCTAATCCACTCATGAATTTGCTTTTGCAGCTCAGCGTTCAGATTGGGCAAAGGAATTCCCTCCTTCAGATAGGCATATGAAGACGCGTTTATAACACACGTTTATGGAATGTACGAGATGTTCTCCAGAATGATTAATTTAGCCTCCGTGTGATTTACAACGTCCTCTATCGTATAAGGCAGCATGATTTCTTTTAAAAGCAATCCTTGATCCGTGACCTCCATCACGGCCATTTCCGTAATAATCAATTTGACACATCCCCGCGCTGTTAGCGGCAAGTCACATTGTTTTTTAACTTTGGATTCCCCCTGCCGGTTGACATGATTCATAAGCACGATGACTTTTTTGGCTTTTTGCGCAAGCTCCATCGCCCCTCCGATCCCTGCCACCCGCTTCCCCGGTACAATCCAATTGGCCAAATCCCCGCGCTCACTGACCTCTAGCGCCCCAAGTATCGTGATATCGATATATCCCCTGCGTATCATGGCAAAAGCAATGCTGCTATCGCAGTAGGAAGCCCCATTGGTAATCGTGACGGGGTATCCTCCTGCGTTGCAGAGAAAAGCATCTTCTTCCCTAGGAAGCGGGGCACCCCCTGCACCCAATATCCCATTTTCCGCATGAAAAACAACGTGAATGCCTTCAGGAACGTAATCTGCAACTTGGGTTGGGATGCCGATTCCTAGATTGACAGCCATGCCGTCCTTTAATTCTTGAGCAGCCCGCTTTGCTATTCGGACGCGGGTTTCTTTTCCCATACCCATTCCCAAGTCACCCCTCTGCTCAATATGACCATATCTACGAAAATGCCCGGTGTTACAATGTTTTCGGGGTCAAGCTCGCCTAGCGGTACAATCTCATCGACTTCCGCAATCGTAAATTTACCGGCCATAGCGACCAATGGATTTAGATTTCTGCCGCTTTTATCATAGACAAGATTCCCGTACGGATCGGCTTTTTTCGCATGAACAATGGCAACGTCTGCCGTCAATGCCGGCTCCACCAGATACTTTTTCTCGTTGATGGAAACGGTCTCCTTTCCCTGCTCCATGATCGTTCCGACGCCGACATCCACCAATATCCCGCCAAGTCCTACGCCGCCTGCCCGAATTTTTTCAGCTAATGTTCCTTGCGGGTAAAACACCACCTCCATCGTCCCTTCCTCCATCCTTAGGCCGGCGTTAGGATTGGAGCCGATATGGGAGGCAATCACTTTCTTTACTCTGCCTGCTGTGATTAAGCTACCAATGCCGATCTGCGGAAACCCGGTATCATTCCCAATGATCGTTAAATCTTTAATCCCCTTTTGCAAAATACCTTCGATCATCGTCGGAGGGGTTCCAATGCCGCCAAACCCGCCATACATCAACGTACAGCCATCGGTTATCACTTGAAGCGCCTCTTCCAAGGTCCTTACTTTGCCGGATGCGACCGTATGTGTGTTCTCATATGGCTCCATCAAATCTCCTCCAATACGGATCGGGTAACCTCAGCCATGACTTCCCGAATAGATTCATCCAAAATCCGCACGAGCTGGTCGATTTCTTCTTCTGTAATCACAAAAGGAGGGGCCACGATAATGACATCACCTACCCCGTCCACCGCGCCTGCCGCAGGATACACGAGAAGGCCTTTTTGGAAAGCTACTTCGACGATTCGAGAGGTGACACCTAGCCCTGATGGAAACGGCAGTTTGTTGGTCCGATCGGAAACAAATTCTATAGCCAGCAGAAGTCCTCTCCCCCTTACATCGCCGATGGTCTCGATCTGGTCAGCCATTTGGCGCATCTTTCCCAGCAAATAGCTGCCCTTGATCTCTGCTGCCCTAACTAACTGATGCTTTTCGATATAGACAAGAACTGCAAGTGAAACTGCCGCCGATTGGGGATTTGCGCTATAGGTGTGGCCGGACATGATACTTTTGGATCCCTTCAAAATGGGTTCCATCACGTGATCTTTGGAAAGTGTTGCCGCCATCGGCGTATATCCGGCGCTCATGCCTTTTCCTAGAGCTATTAGATCCGGTTCGACGCCATAGTGCTCCATACCGAACATAGCTCCTGTGCGGGCAATCCCCGTCATGACCTCATCGGCGATGAATAAGATCTCATTCCGCTCGCAAATCTCTTTGATCCTCGTGAAATATCCTTCGGGTGGTACAATGGCACCGCCTGCAGCTCCGATTATCGGCTCTGCAATAAATGCGGCGATATGTTCGGCACCGATCCGCTTTATAGCGGTTTCCAAGTCGTCCGCACACGCTAACTTGCAATCTGGATAGGTCTTGTTCAAAGGACATCGGTAGCAATATGGGGGCACGACGACCGGAAAATCCTCCAATAACGGAATAAATCGTCTTCTTCTAAGTACATGGCCTGACATCGAAAGAGCGCCCATCGTTATACCGTGATAGCTCATCCGTCTTGAAATCACTTTATTTTTACCTTGGCGCCCCTTCTCCTGCCAGTGTTGGATGGCAATCTTCATCGCCGTCTCCGTAGCTTCGGATCCGCTGTTTACAAAGAAAGCCCA
Source organism: Paenibacillus sp. (assembly GCA_029239545.1). GTDB lineage: Bacteria > Bacillota > Bacilli > Paenibacillales > NBRC-103111 > Paenibacillus_AA. The sequence continues at coordinate 7,124 of JARBUQ010000069.1, read as the reverse complement.
GTAATCATTGCCTGGCGCCAAATCGCTCAACTTCTTCGCCAGCTTTTCGGCTGGTTCACTTGTAAACTGAGAGCGGTAGACAAAAGAGACCTTGCCCGCTTGCTCCAGCATCGCATCGATGATTTCTTGAACCCCATGCCCGATTCCGGCTGTCACAGCCCCCGAGGAGGCATCTATATAGGATTTGCCTTGATCATCGTACAAATAAACACCTTTTCCATATTGAATGGTGGGATAATGGTGATCCAATACCGGCTTGATTAAATGCTCCCGCTTCATTAGGCACCCCCCATTGTTAACCATCGCTACGGTTTTATTTGAGAAACATATTCTTAACCCGCGGAGCCTTCAACAGATCTTCATAGCGAAATGTAGTTCCAAGCGCAGACACATCATGCCAATAAAGTGTCTCTTCGATTTGCTGCGCAGTGCTCTCCAATACGTAAGTACGGCAGTTGGAACATTCGATAGCGGGGACTTCCAAAATCTGAACCGCCACTCGACCATCCGGCAAAACCCAGTAGCAATCTGTCACGCTTTCACGGATATCCTCCGTTTCACACCACATGCATTTCATATACTTCCTCCTCGATGTACCCCACAAAGTGAAGAAATGCTTCGAAGCTTAGTCCAATTACTTTGCGGGGGCCCCAGAATATATTTTTATATAGAACATTTTTATCTCTACCTGATTACTATGCAAAATAGATGCCAACTTTTCGAAATAGGCATCCAGACTTCTTTTAGGGTAAGTTTTCGCGGGAAAAGCCGCCAAACATTTTGCAGCTGCTATTTTTTTGGCAGCAAAATTAATAATTCATTCGGTATTGTGCGCACGCTGTACCATTCGAGGTCACGGATTACAGTTGGCACCATTTTTGCGAATAGATGAATGGAACGATTTTAGGGAGAAAGGGGAATGCAGAATGCCAAATAATCTACCAACGTACACGAATCAGGTTGAAAAAGGCGACGATTATACAGTAAGCTTTTGCCTCGATTTTTTTAACAAAAGGTTGCGGGTGGATGACTATCAAGGGAATGTGGATGCCCTCTGCAAGCGAATAGCCGAAATTGCCAAAGCTAATGCATTAACCAAAGTGTTTATTAAATCGCGAGAGGATGACTGGCAAACCTTTCTATCCAAAGGCTGCATGCTGGAGGGAATTTATAAAGGATATTTCAATGGTCGCGACGCTTACTGTATGGCACTGTATGATGATCTTGAGCGGCGGACTAGCGATTATTGGATGGAGGAGGATCACATTCTAAAGCAAGTGCTAGCTCTTCCCCTCAAGCCAGGTCGGCCCTTAGTTCCGGAACAATGTACACTGCGTATAGCTCGGACGGAGGATGCTGAGCGGCTTGCTGTCTTATACGATCAAATATTTCAAACGTACCCGACACCGATGAATGATCCTTTGTACGTTGAAAAAACAATGCGGGAGGGAACCATTTATTATCTCGTAGAATCGCCGCATCAACTGATTAGCGCCGCCTCCGCTGAGATCAATACGGTCTACTCCAATGCGGAAATGACGGATTGCGCCACTCTCCTTGCCTATCGTAATCAAGGACTCATGAGATTGCTTATGCATGCCTTGGAAGATGAATTACTCGCGCGAAACATTACTTGCGCTTACTCCTTATCCAGAGCCCTTTCTTTCGGTATGAACGCTGTTTTCTTCCAGATGGGATACCGTTATTACGGCAGACTAACGAAAAATTGCGATATTTACGATAAATTTGAGGACATGAATTTGTGGACCAAGATGTTGAAGTGAATTTGCCCCCCTTTAAACTATATGCGTTTCCTTCTCAGGGAAGAAGATATGCCTAACTCCTCCCGATATTTGTTCACAGTGCGGCGAGAAATTTGAATGCCTTCCTTCATCATTAGCTCTGCCAGCTTCTGGTCGGAGTAAGGCTTCGCATGGTTTTCCCCATGGATCCATTCCTTTATTCTCGCTTTTACGCGCTCCGAGGACGCTGGATCTCCTAGGTCCATTTGCAAACCGGAGGGGAAAAAATACTTCAGCTCGAAGATGCCCCATGGCGTTTGGGCATATTTGCCAGCCGTCGCGCGGCTGACCGTCGATTCATGCACATTGAGTTTATCGGCAATACACTTCAAAGTCATCGGTTTGAGATGCGAAGCACCCTTCCAAAAAAAATCGGTCTGTTCCTCCACGATGGCTTGCGCTACGCGGAATATGGTCTTTCGTCTTTGCTCCAAACACTTCAGGAAGAACATCGCTGAGTTTATTTTACCAAAGAGGAACTTTGTTGCTTCGTAATTGTCGCTGCCATCCTTCGCCATTCGTTCGTAATAACCATTAACGGAGAGGCGGGGCGACGCTGCTTGATGAATCAGCACAACGAGCTGTTCACCTTCCTTTTCGATGATGACCTCGGGAATAATATAGGGCACTGCTTCTATATGAAATGCTGCCCCAGGTCTAGGATTCAATCCTTTGATTACATCGATCGCAGTCTTAATTTCTTGAGCAGTCACTTGCAGTATCGTCGACAATTTATGAACGCGATAATCAGCAACATCCTTCAGATGACTACGAATGAGTACGGATACTAACGGAAAGCACTCCGACAAGGACTGGACCTGAAGAAGCAGACATTCTCTCAAATTTCTTGCTCCTACGCCGACGGGCTCAAAGCCCTGTAAGATCCTCAGCGCAAGCTCTGCTTGAGCAAGATCAACCTTAAATACGTCGGAAATTTCATTTAAGGAGGATCCAAGGTAGCCATTATTATCCAGATTTCCGATCATAAACGTGATAATTTTACGAATAGTTGGCGGGATCTTTTTTATAAAGCTCAACTGCTCCTTTAAATGCCTTTCCAGGGTCACCTCATTCGACGGGGCATGTTGTAAGGGGTCATAGATTTGATCATTCCTCCCTATCGCATTAGGGAATTTACGAGTGCCATTATACACATCCCATTCGTTTCCGGTGAATTCCAATACCGGGTTATCATTCATCTCCTGCTGGACAACCTCCAACAATTCCGGTGTCGAGAGCTGGAGAATCGTTATGGCTTTTCGCAATTGCGGAGTTAACCGCATTTTGGCGGCTTGCTGTTGGAACATTCCGTATCCTGGGCGCATGTACATCACCCCTTTATGTTTTTGCTTATATATGTATTCAAGTACGATCCCTTTTTGTCCATTTCGACTTGAAAAGAAAGAAGACGCCGTTTGAAGTAACGGCGTCTTCTCCTATTTACACTACAATTCCGAATCTTTGATGGTCGGAGTTGGCCTCAATACATCGCCGGTAAACGGCTGCGGTTTTATTTAATTAATAATATTAATTATTAATGTAATTAAATATAAGCCAAACACCACCCAGAATGAACGGAGTGGTTTTTCTATCAGCAATATTTGGGGATCTCTATAACCGTTTTCGCAAAAAAGATATACTTTCTTTGCGCATTTCCTCTGTTTCTATATGGCCTACGTCGTATTTCAATAATTTCCATGCATCTGTAGCATTGTGATCTAGGTATACTTTCTCTACGTTTTTGGTTATTCATTGTTTACCGCATCCCCTAAACGTGATAGATATGCGGATTTTGACGGCGGCATTCTTCCATTACCCACATTTGCTGTCGTACCTGCTCCGGAGTGATTTCTAATGGAGCGCCATTGCATAAAGTACGGTAAAGCATCAAATATAATTTCTCCGTCATATGGTCAAACGCCGACTTGCCCTCTGGTAGCGATACATCCCAACTTTCGGTGATCCAAGTTAATGTCTCTCTGCAGTAAGCGGGCATTCCATTGCTGTCGAATAACGGTTCTTTCGTCAACTGTTGAGCAGGCGCTTCTTCTGGTTTGAAATATTTCCATTCTAATTGCCCTGCAGTACCGTGGAGTCCGCCGTTCGTGCCTTGAATATTAAATTGCTCATGAGGAAAAGCAGCGCACGATGAGATTTCAAGATCAATTGTCGGATAGCCTTGTTTTCTGAGAATCAGCTTCACATAGTCTTCTGCATCACCAAATGTATTTGTTCGATCCATCATACACAATACATGCGGTATTACATCGGTTCCGAACAATTGCAGCGCTTGATCCAATGGATGCGGTCCGGTGTTCATAAGGTTTCCGCCATTGTTGCTTTGCAGCGTCTGCCAATCCCAACGACGAGCGAAGCCGTTCAAGGAGAAATCAATCTGGACGATACGGCCTAACACGCCGGAATCTATTACTTTTTGAATCTGGACAAAAGCAGGCTGATAACGGGATTGCTGGAATACCGCCAATATTTTACCTGATCGCTTCGAAGCTTCAATTAATTGATCCACTTCTTCTACTGATTTGGCTAACGGTTTTTCACAAAGTACATGAAACCCCTTATTTAACAACTCCAGGGTGATAGGGAAATGCAGATGGCTTGGGGATGCGTTCACGACTAAATCCAGCTCCTCGTTCGAAACCATTTCCTCCCAGGTAGCATAGGCTTTGCAACCATACTCCTGTTCCGCACGCTTCTGACGTTCTGGAATCGAATCGGCTACTGCGACAATCGTATAATATTCGTTTATTTGTACGAGCAGATTGCCATGAATGTCACGACCACTGCGACCTTGTCCGATAATACCAACCTTCAGTACCTTTTGAGTCATAAATGGTACACCTCTTTCTTTATCAATTTATAGATTACTGCCGAATGTTTTCTTATATTCCGTTGGTGTGATCCCGCAACGTTTCTTAAAGGTTCGGATAAAATGGCTCAAATGATGGAAACCTACCTGAAATCCGATTTGTGTAATCGTATGCGTATCGCGCCGGATAAGCTCCATCGCCCTCTCAATCCGTACCTCAGTGACGAAATCTACAAACGTTTGTCCCGTTTCTTTTTTGAACTGATGGCTGAAATAAGCGGGAGCCATATTCGCTATGAATGCCCCATGCTCCATGGGAATATCTTGACTGAAATTATCATAAATGTATCGTTTCACATCATCAATCGGATGTCGGTCTGCAAGTGCTGGTTGTTTGGCAGGCTTCCTTTTTTCCTTTCGGTATTCACGATCGATTAAGATCAACAGCTTGGCTAAGTTAAGCAGGATCGAGTGTTCGAATCCGACTTCACGATGCTCGTATTCATCCTGTATATCCTGAAGAAGCTGCTCGACGAAAACCTGCTTGCTCTTCCCGAAATGAAGCCAAGATTGGTGTATGAAAGGAATCTTGTAGTCCTCATCGGAATGCTGAAGTAAAGGATTTAGTGTATCGGAAAAGGGCTTTAATTGCTCCTGAACTAGATTAGGTATAAAATCGACAAGCACCACTTCGAACTCTTTATCCTCGATCGCACTCAGACTATGCCCAATATTGGGAGCAATGATGAAAATATCGCCTCTGCTTACTGTAAGCGACTTACCTCGTAATTGATGCTTGCAAACACCGCGAAGGACATAAGCGATCTGAACATAATCGTGACTATGCATGGGCTGCTTCAGCAGACTGCTGGAGTAACGCAAGATTTTAAAAGGAAACGCTCTATTAAGCTGATCCTTGCTTTGATAAAAGGGTATTTCCCCTTCCATCCCCATATCACTACCACCTACTATCATTTCATTATAACCCAACCTGCATAGCCCGTTTCGCGAAGAGCCTCAAACAGCGGCTTATGATCAGCCTCTCCTTCACTTAGATGGCTTTGAACGAACATCTCTTCATCACGCCAATATTATCGTAAGCGATAAGGTCAAGTAGACGCAAGAATTTCATTATTTTTCCTCCCTTAAAAAGACTTGTTTGCCCAACTTAATCGTACGTTCCAAACGAATTCGGCTTCCTTCTCTACGGAACAGAACCAAATCGGCTGGAGCTCCTGGAGCCAGGCCTGCAGCAGAAGGCAGCTTCATAAAACTGGACGTTCTTACTGAAGCCATGTCCCAAGCATCCACTAATTCAGCAAGATTTCGATTCGTTACATGCTCAATGCCCCTGAGCAGCATTTGCGCCGATCCAGCTAAGAGGTGCTCGTCTTCAGCGAGATGCAGCTTTCCTTCCGGTGTTAAAACGACGGAACCGCCAATGTGCGTTGTGTAAGTACCCGCCGGCAGGCCACTTAGTGAAACCGCATCACTTACCAACATGGCTTGAGCACCTTTCACTTTAAACACAACCTTCAGCACTTGATCGGGCAAGTGAAAGCCATCAGCGATCACACAGCTCCACAATCGATCCTGAGCCAATTGCTCCCAGATATAATTAGGATGACGCGGCATCATCAGGTGAGCGCCATTGCCAAGATGAGTTGACATCCGGGCGCCCGCTTCAACGGCTTCACCTATTTGTTCCGGAGTTGCTGATGTGTGTCCAATCGAAACCGTTACGCCATTTTCCGTACATTTGGCTATAAATTTAGCGCTGTTCGGCCATTCTGGTGATAGAGTGATAATCCGAATTCGTCCACCGGATGTTTCCTGCCAACGGTTAAACAACTCCCAATCCGGCGGTTTTACATAATCACAATTATGTGCTCCGCGAGCGCCGTCATTCGGAGAAATGAATGGACCTTCCAGATGGATTCCAGCAATTCCATGATCTGCAACAGGATCCTGTCGGCATGCCAAAGCTATCGATTCCAAAGTTTCTTGAATGGCTTGATCACTATTAGTTATGACCGTTGGAAAGCAAGAAGTCACCCCTTCCTGCCAAAGCTTGCGTATCACTTCACCAACCATCTTGTCAGGATACGGCACTTGATTAAAATCATGTCCTTCATACCCATTAATCTGCAGATCGACTAGGCCTGGAGCGACAATCGCGAGCTCTAACGTTTCTAGGTTCTCCGAACTGATCGGTTCAATGCTCCGGATAACCCCCTGTTCCATGCAGATCGAGATAGGCTCACCCGTTGCATAATGAATGGCCTGCAAGTTCATATCTTTAATTCCCATAAGAATCCCTATCCACGTAAAGGGTACAATCCGGATGTTCCCGCAAAATCGTTGATGGACATTCGGTTGAAATTGATCCGTTAAGCGTACGCTCGACCGCCTTGCGTTTTGTAGGTCCCGGAACAACGCAGAACAAATGGGATCCTGAGAGCAAGGCTGGGATAGTCAGCGTTAGCGCATGGGTG
>JARBUQ010000068.1 GCA_029239545.1 Paenibacillus sp. | reverse complement strand
AAGCTTGAGCCTTTTCGAAAATGAATACCGGGATCTCCAAAATTGGTGCTTAATGAGTCGTAGGGATAAACAAAATATTGATTTTGCTCCAGCATATACTTCGCATAATACTTTTTCCAGGAAGTGGAAGGCCATCTTTTCACACTCCCAGGTATGGAAGGATGGTTGAAGTTATCTATGGAGCTGGCAGATTGGCTTTTATACCATTTCGTATAAGACCCCCACTGTCTGGAAGTCCACACCTGTCCCCAGGAAGTCGGGAGCTGACTGAAGAATACGTCGTACTTGCCCTGAAGGGGTTCAAAGGGCAGCTTGGAGGTTTCGTTGAATCGCGGGGAGTATAGTGAAATACCGGCTATGCGGCAATTATTCTTGTAGTAATGCGATGCTTGGAGCGCGTAGCTATAGAAGTCGGGAGATACATAAATATCGTCTTCCAGCAAAATAATGCTGCCGTATTTGTGAGATAAATTACCGCATTGCATGATATGCTGACGCAGCCCGAGGTTCTGTTTCTGATAAATGACTTCTTTGTCGCCGTGCTTCCAGGAAAAGGAGCGGGCTGCTTCAACTACATCGTGATTGGAGGCGCATCCATCGATACTAATAACGAGCTTCACTTTATTATGGGGATAATTGGCATGGGACAAGGCGCGGAGACATCTTTCCAAAGCATGCCTTCGATTATACGCCACTACTACAATCGCGAGCTCCTTCATCCATGACACCGTTCCTTATATAGGGATTGTTTAGCTTGAGCCAAAACTTGAGGTGAAGCTATTCTGTAATTTATGCAGCTGCAAACTAACGTGATTGTCCAATAGACTATCTTGCTCAGAAAATGAGCAGCGAAAAACCGCGTATTGTCATTGCCGAACGAACATTTAAATACTAAAATGAGGGGGAACTATCGAATTCAATCAGTCATTCTTGCCTACATAGACGAATTCATGAGAAACAGCTTGACTGGCTAGAGCTGCAACACATATCGGCAAGGGGGATGTTTCCAAATGGGGATTCTTGTGCACAGCTTAAGGGTAGATGACTTAGAACAGCCGCTTGGTCTGGATTCCGACAGCTTCCGGTTCTCTTGGCGACTGCAAGGTGGGAGCAGAGATACATACAATACGGCATCGCAGATCTGGATAGCGACCAATCGCCAAATGCTGCTTGAGCACGGTATGGCCGATGTATGGGACAGCGGCAAGCTCAGCAATCGGTTCCAACATATGCAGTATAAGGGTCCAAGGCTGCAAAGTGCATCACGGTACTGGTGGAAGGCAGCGGTGTGGGATGCATCCGGAGTGATCGCTTATTCAGAGCCTGCCTGCTTTGATACAGGACTGTTCGAGGATAATTGGACTCATGCTGAGTGGATCTGGAATTCCAATGAGGTGCAGACTAACGATTACGCATATTTCCGCAAGGAGATTGTGATCAGCAGAAGAGTTCATTACGCGAAAATATTCATGTCCGCGCATAACACGGCGCAAGTATTCATAAACGGCAAGCGAGTAGGCGGGTATGGCTCACCTGCTCCTACTAATCCACTGAAGCGCAAATATTATGTGGCTCATGACGTGACCTCCGACTTGGCAGAAGGAAAGAGCTGTATAAGTGCGATTGCCCATTATTTGGGCGGCTCTGGCCAAAATTACATCAACGGACTTCCAGGCTTTCGTTTGCAGCTCGAAGTGGTGTATGAGGACGGAGCCAGACAAACATGGGGCACCGATACCTCATGGGACATACTAAGAGAACTTCCACGGCCATCAGGTGCTGCCTATCAGCAGAATCGCCGTATCTCTGCTGTGGACATTTACGACGCGCGTAAAGTAGTGCCGGGCTGGCAGCTCCCGGATTTGGAGCAATCGGCAGTTGAGAAGGCAGTCATTGCGCACATTCCAGCAGCTGAGTGGCGGATGATGTGGCAGGAACTGCCCGAAGGTGCGGTTGAGGAAGTCATCATTCCACGTGAGGTGACTCCAAAGGGCTCAGGCATCGGGCGGCAAGTGTTTGACACGGGCAAGATCGTATCGGGCTGGCCTGGGATCCGGCTCGAAGGTATATCAGGCGTCAAGTTGCGAATGAGATACTCCGAGGATCTGGACGCAGAAGGCTTCGTAAAGCATAACGTCTGTAATGAGAAGTCCGATTCGTATTACGATGAATACACGATGCGCGGCGGAGAAGGTGCAGAGACGTGGGAGCCGGACTTATCCTATAAGGCATTCCGTTATGTCGAGATGACTGGTTACCCGGAACTGATCCTTCCAGGTGTGCATCTGAATATAATGTTTGCCCACACGAATATAGATTGTGTAGGAACGTTCCGCTGCTCCAATGAGCTGCTGAACGAGTTCTTCGACGCGGCGATCCAGACGCAGAAGAATAATGTATTGGGTCAGACGGTCGATTGCCCGCATCGCGAGCAGGCGCAATACTTGGCCGATTCCGATCTGCAGGCTGAGCTGCTGCTTTATAATTTTGAGGCGCGTTCGACTGTGGAGAAGGTGCTGAGTGATTTTGCGGATTCTCAGCTGGAGGACGGAACGTTTCCTTTTGTGTATCCGGCGAATTATGAACATGCGGATTTCAATTTGCAAATTCCGGAGTGGGACCTGCATTTTTGCACGCTGATGTGGAAGCTGTACTGGAGCAGCGGAGATATCCGGGTGCTGGAGCGATATTACCGGACAGCAGAGCGAATGATCAGCTACTTCTTCACTACAACGGACCCGGACAATGGTTTAGTGCCCGTAGGCAAAGGCTGGCATATTAGTGACTGGCCTTATCCTACGGTTGAGCACAGCTCGTCATTCCTGACGGTCCAGAACATCAAGCTGATGCAAGCAACCCAAATCGCTGCTGACGCAGCTCGGTTGATCGGCCTGCATGCTGAAGCCAACACCTATAGTCAGCTTGCGGATAACCTAAGAAGCAGCATCATTAAGCATCTTTATGATCCTGAACAGAGAAGATTCATAGATGGCCTCGGCTCTGAAGCCACACATCAAGGCGTGAACGGCCTCGCGCTGTACGCGGGATTAGTCCCAGCAGCAGACACCGCTGCGGTTACCGAGTATATCACTGGGACGGAATGGCAAGCGAGAACCGTGCTGTCGCTTCCGATGCTGCGGGCCATGTTCGAGAATGGCAAATCCGACGAGGCGTATAAGCTTATTTCACGCGAGCAATATCCAGGCTGGGGTTATATGCTCAGACAGGGAGCGAAGACGTTGTGGGAGGGTTGGGACGATAAGGAATCGCATTGCCATGCCTGGAATGGATACCCGATTCGTTTGCTGCAGGAGTATGTATGCGGCATTCAGGCCGTTTCTCCCGGCTTCACGGATGTGCGGATTCGTCCTTTCTTTCCAGCGGGCCTCCGTTATGCAGAAGCTTCAATACTCACTGTACTAGGTCCGATTCACGTCCGGTGGGAGTTCGAGCAGCTTACCGAAGCCGGAGCTTTGATACATCTTAAGCTGAGCATCCCTTCCGGGGCTTCTGCCAGTCTGGATCTGGAGCTGCTGCAGCCGGACAACGCGAATGTACGTGTTTCCGAATATGGCGGAACTGAGATGAGACCACTAGCTTCTATCGGTCGCAAGATGGAGCTTTCCAGCGGACAGTACAACTTGTATATCCGTACATTCAGAGAGAGCTAATAACACTACAAAACCCCCGACCCTACAAAAGGGCGGGGGTTTCATATTGCTTCCATAACGATGTCGATCACCTCTGTTGTTACACCAACCACTGGTCTCCCCACTTCTGGACCTCTGCCATCACATCGCGGAGGGCGCGACCCTTTTCGGTAAGATCGTATTCAATCCGGATCGGCATCTCAGGGTAGACACGGCGAACGAGAACGCCTTGCTGTTCTAACTCCTTGAATCGCTCTGTGAGCATACGATCGCTCATACCTGGAATCATATTCGAAATGTCCTTGAATCGCAATGGGCCGTTCATTAGTACTTGAATAATGAGTCCTGTCCATCGTTTGCCTAAAATCTCGAATGCTGTCTCAAACTTGGGACAAAGATGCATTGGGTGTGCTGAGTCCATGGAATCCATGATTTATCATCTCCTGAATTTATTATAACATAGTTACTTGACAAAAGTAAGTGTTAGAGGTAATATACTAACATAAAGTAAGTTACAAACAAAAAACATTTAAAGGAGCTGTCCATTATGTTAAGTGCAGGCTTGCTAATTATTCGTATCATTATTGGGGTAACGTTCATCGGACACGGCATGCAGAAATTATTCGGTTGGTTCGGCGGATATGGTCCCAAAGGAACGGGCGGCTGGATGGAGTCCATCGGTATACGCCCAGGTATTGTGATGGCTGTACTGGCTGGTTTGCTGGAGGTAACCGGCGGCATACTATTCGCAGCAGGCTTCCTGACCCCATTGGCAGCAGCGATGATCATAGTTACGATGGTAGTAAGTATTATTAAAGTTCACGGCAAGAATGGTTACTGGATCACAGCCAATGGTATTGAATATAACGTTGTGCTCCTTGCGGTTGCTCTGGGTGTTGCCTTCACAGGGGCGGGCATCTACTCCATAGATCATTTATTGTTCTAAAATTCCCGAATCTAATCACAATCTAATCCCAATTAACCTGAATCTCAATATCATCTTAAAGGAGATGTTCTTATGATACAAGTATATCCTGCATCCAGTCGTTACTCTGCTGATCATGGTTGGCTGCAAAGCCGTTTCGGTTTTTCCTTCGCTGAGTATCGGGATCCCGCCAATATGAATTTTGGCCCGCTTCGTGTATTCAATGACGATATCGTGCAGCCTGAAAATGGATTCGGCATGCATCCTCACAGGGAGATGGAGATCGTGTCCGTCGTGCTCAAGGGTCAGATCCGGCATGAAGACAGTATGGGGAATAAAGAAATACTGCTGCCTGGAGAAATTCAACGTATGACAGCAGGAACCGGAATTACTCATTCTGAGGTCAATCCCTCCAAGGATGAGGAGCTGCATTTGCTGCAATTGTGGTTCTTGCCTGACCAGAATCGACTGGAGCCTTCATACGAGCAATTTGCCTACAATGAGGCAGCAATGCGCAATGCTCTGCTGCCTGTAGTGTCCAATGAACCGAATCCGGATCATCGTGTTGCTCATATCCATCAGGACTTGACCTTATATTTGTCACGCCTGGAAGCTGGTGAACGACTTGCTTTTGCGCAAAGTGAATCCCGTAAAACTTATATTTTTGTAATTGAAGGCTCCTTAACGGTTAACAATCAAGTATTGGGAGCGCGGGATGCAGCCCGAATTACAGAAGAATCCATGCTTGAACTGCAAGCGGCAGCGAATAATTATTTCATGTTGATCGATCTGCCCTGATGGGTGCATAATGGATTAGAATCTTAACCGTTCGCACCGCGCGCTGGGATCTGCACGCGGTGCGAAAATATGCATCAACTTCTGGGAGTGGACGAATCAAGTGGGACTAAGTGCAGAGTTGCGCAGGCTGTTGAGCATGAATATTGTAGCACAAGTCATTTACATCTACATCGGTATTTTTATTAATCTGTACATATGGGAAGACGGCAAAAAAATATTTGATGTTGCCCTGTTCAATATGTCTTTGTTCATCGGCTGGAGTGTAGGCTTCACGCTTGGGGCGCATCTGATGACACGTTATTCCATACGCCTCGTGTTCGCCTTATCAGCGTTCGCGGGGCTTATGGTATTTACCACGCTATCCTTTCTTCATCTGGATAATCGATTGTTATGGATCGTGCTGATCGGAGTTTTTGTTGGTTTAACCTTTGGCTCCTTTTATGCGGCTCATAATTTAAGTATTTCCTTATCCGGACAAGTCAAGGACCTGGGAAGCTATTATTCCTACGTTAATATTTTCCAACAAATTGCTTCGGTCACAGTTCCAATCACTTCTGCTCTAGTCATTCAACTGTTTGGATATCCGGGCTCTTTCCTGATGATGTTCTGTATCGTTGTCATTATGCTGAGTTTGTCCAGACTAGTTCCTAATCTAACTTTGTCTCATGTAGTGAAGGAGGAAGGGGAATGGTACAAAGGGATGGCGTACGGCAAGCTTTTCCGCAAACGCAGTGAAAAATGGTTAAACGGGGCTTTTTTTGCGACAGGCTTGTTCATCCAGTTCCAGAATTTGTTCGTGCTCTTATTTACTTTTCATGTAACGGAGAACAAGCTGCTGATTGCTCTGCTTAACACGGCTTATACGTTATCTTCCTTTATTGCGCTGTATTTGTACCGCCGAGTGAGATTGTCCGAGAATACGTGGATGCTGCTGGGCATGACGTTCGTCTCATCCGGATTTCTGATTTCACTGGCTTACATATCTCCGCTCCTGGTCGTTTCTAATTTGTTGTCCACAGTTGGAATGTTCTATTTCAACATTACTTGGATGACCAAAGTATTTCGATCGGTTAGTTACTTGACGCCGATGGGAAAGCTAAGGGTGTTGTTGTGGCGTGAATGCTTGATTTGCTTATCCCGATGCTGCATGCTGTCGGCCTTGTTCTTCCTCGATGATATACGGGGGCCGGGTTTTATTATAATAGTTTGTTTAACAGTTGTATGTATATTCGGGATTCGTTTCTGCTTAGGACAATATGAGCGGATAAGAGCCCAAGAAGCGGTCGAAGTTAAAGATCAATAGACGGTTTCCGCAGACCAATCCCCCGGAAGCAGGGAATCGGGCAGAATGGGAAGTCTTAACGCCTCCACCGCGTATTGCAGGTAAGGCTTATTCGCTGCGATACTAGGAAGCCTGGACTGTCCGCTGCTCGCCGGATGAACATAATTATCAGGAGTGATGCTGCTTAATGTACGCAGATCGCGACTGTATAAGCAAGCATCCCAACGGATGCTTGCTATTATTCGGGTCACCAGCTGCACGGGGAAGCCGCTTGCCTGACTGATCAGAGCAGCGGCAGTAGCCGGCTGACTGCGTATGAACTCGTGGGCTCGAAGATGAGCCTTCAGATAAGCGATTACGACGGCTTCATTCTGCTCAGCCCATCGGTCATCGGCAAGCAGGCCGGTCAAATAATCGTCGCCCATCCCCTCATCGAATAATGTCACGCCCGCCCCTAACGATTGCGCCCAGCTCAAGTAGGGCTCCCACATCACACTGGCTCCAACACTTCGGTCCACGATTCCGTTTAAGCATTCCCCCATCTGACGAAACGCGATCTCCTGATTACCCATACCAAGAGAAGTCATTACTCCTTTCAAACGAAGGGATGCACTGGAGTTAGCAACGGTTGAGATCGTTGTAGAAGCAAGATCAGACAGGCTCTGTACAGAGCTGCCAGAGGGGACGACTAGAGAGATGCCCCCGCCATTTCGCGTTTTTCCGTCAAAAGCCAGCAGCAAAGACTTGAACTTAGGCAGAATCTGACTGAGCGCCTGACTGATCATAATCGGATAATCACCAACGGAAGCAATATGTACTCGTCCCGCAATTAATTCTTCTACCAGTTCAATGCCGTTAGGAGCATTCACCCAGTTCACTGTATAGGAGGTGGAAGGGGAGACAATATGGAGCTCCTCCTCGAACCAGCCCAACTGCTTGATAATTAATGGAGTCCATAGAAGGGCTGCGCCGCTTTGGTAACCAATCGTAATTCGTTCTGAAGAGGCTGGCGCAACCGGAGAAATGCTTTCCCGCTCTACGATAGGAGCATGCTGCTGTATCCAGGCCTGGAGCTTGGGCTTTTCCATATAAATTTCCTTGCCTATCTTAATGAATGGCAGATTGCGATTGCGTCGCCAACGATCTATAGTTGCACGGCTCACTCCGAGCCAATCCATCGCTTCCTGTAATGGGAGTAAATCCATATCCTTAATGGCCAATGCCAACACCTCCGAGCTATATGAATAGGCTTATATTTAAATCATACTATACAAATCGGAATTGTATAGATTATTTTTTTGTATTTCATAAGTTTTTTTTATGAAACGTTATGTGGTGGGGAATGACTTGCAAATGGAGATTGCGTGTAGGAAGTGGGGAGGCTAAGTTGTAAAAAAATGGTCATCTTCCTCACTCCTCCTCAATTTTGATCAATTGTCGTCATAGTATTGACGTTGCTCAGGAATGATGTTAATTTCGATATTAATAAAACGCAGTATTTTAATAGGAATAGTAAACTTTATTAAAATTACTGAAACCTCAAATTTGAAAGGGTAGTGATTGACCGATGAATTTATTCAGGGGATCCAGCTTCAAACGTTCACCGCTTGTATTCTTGTTAGTAACCGTATTGCTCGCAATATCCTTATCCGGCTGCGGCAAAGAAACTGCAACTCCTACAACCGCATCTGGCGCCACCGCAACACCAGCAGTCAGTAAAGAGCCCAAACCAACCGTAAGAATCGGTTATCAGAAGTACGCATCTGTTAATATTATGAAATCACGCGGAACGCTCGACAAACGACTGGAAGAGTTGGGCTACAAGGTTCAATGGACAGAGTTTCCTGGTGGACCGCAATTGCTGGAAGCTCTGAATGTAGGCAGCATCGACCTGGGTCATACGGGTGAGGCTCCGCCGATCTTTTCGCAGGCTGCTGGCGCACCCCTTGTATATTTGGCTCATGAGCCTCCTTCACCAGCAGCCGAAGCTCTACTGATCCCTAAGGATTCTCCAATCAAGAGTGTCGCCGAGCTCAAGGGCAAGAAGATTGCGCTGAACAAAGGCTCCAATGTGCATTATTTGTTAGTGAAATTGTTAGAGCAGGCTAATCTCAAGTATACGGATGTAGAGGTAGTTTTCCTTCCTCCGGCTGATGCGCGTGTTGCTTTTGAGCGCGGCAGTGTGGACGCTTGGGTGATCTGGGAGCCGTTCTACTCTGCCGCACAGGTAGGCTCGGGAGCCAAAGTATTGGCTAACGGCAAAGATCTAGTCAAGAATTACGAATTTTATTTGGGCTCTCGCTCGTTTGCTACGAAATACCCGGATGTAGTAGATGCCTATCTCAAGGATCTGGGAACAACCAATGAATGGGCAAAAGCGAATCTGCCGCAGGTTGCCAAACAGCTTTCTGGTGAGCTGGGTATTGATGTTAAAGCTTTGGAGCTGGCCCTTGCCAACCGTGCTTACGGAATTCAAATCATTAGCGATACTGTAATCAAAGAACAACAATTGGTTGCCGATGCTTTCTTCGAGCTTAAATTAATTCCGAATGCGATAAAAGTCAGCGATGCAGTCATAAAAAAATAATAAGGAGCTCTCGAATGAATGTATTCTGGTTTATCCCATTGCACGGCGATGGTCGCTACCTGGGCACTACCGAAGGCGCGAGAGCTGTAGATTACGGCTATATCAGACAGGTCGCGCAAGCCGTTGATCGGCTAGGATTCGAGGGTGCATTACTACCAACCGGAAAAGCATGCGAGGATGCGTGGATTGCCGCGTCCTCCCTTATCCCGGTAACCGAGAGATTGAAGTTTCTGGTAGCCGTTCGTCCAGGCCTTATGCATCCTGCCGTTTCGGCTCGAATGGCCTCAACCTTCGACCGTTTATCGGGAGGCAGATTGCTGGTGAACATTGTTACAGGCGGAGATCCTGTTGAGCTCGCGTCAGATGGAGTGTTCCTTGGACATGATGAACGCTACTATCAAACAGGTGAGTTTCTGGATGTATGGCGCAAGCTTGTGCAGGGAGAAGAGGTTACTTATGAAGGGGATTATATAAGAACGGAGAAGGGGAAGGTTGTATACCTGCCTGTCCAGAAGCCGTATCCCCCTCTATATTTCGGCGGGTCCTCACCTGCTGCGCTGGGTATTGCGGCTGAGCATATCGATGTTTACCTCACATGGGGTGAAGCGCCGTCTGAGGTCGCCAAGAAGATTGAGGAGGTTCGCGCTCTGGCTGCTGACCAGGGCAGAACCGTAAGATTCGGGATTCGTCTGCATGTGATTGTTCGTGAAACTGAGGAGGAGGCATGGGCCGCCGCCGACAATCTGATCAAACACGTGGATGACAAAATGATCGCGGATGCTAAGCAAGTATTCGCACGTTATGACTCAGTAGGTCAGCAGCGGATGACGGGGCTTAATACCGGAGACAAGTCTTCGCTAGTGATCGGCCCGAACTTGTGGGCGGGTATCGGTCTTGTGCGAGGCGGAGCGGGAACAGCCCTTGTGGGCGATCCTCACTCGGTGGCGGCACGTATGCAGGAATATGCGGATCTGGGGATCGACACCTTTATCCTGTCCGGTTATCCGCATCTCGAAGAGTCTTATCGGGTTGCAGAGCTGTTATTCCCGCTCCTTCCAGGCAAGAAGCAGAATACAGCCGACTATAACGCTCCACTGGGAGAGTTGGTAGCCTACAACCTGCGTCCGAAAGCTGCCAATTCAGGTGCAAATGGAGGTGCGTGACTATGAGCGCGCTGCAAAAAATAGAGAATAGCCGTATCCTTCCATGGATCGTACCTGTAGTATTCGTCATTTTATGGCAAGTATTCGTTCAGTATGGAGTCGTGCCTACTAGAATTTTGCCTACGCCATGGATGGTGCTGGAAGCGGGATATAAGCTGGCCATTGCGGGCACCTTGTTCGAATATATTTGGACTAGCAGCAAGCGAGCTTTTATCGGCTTTGTGATTGGCGGCGGGATTGGCTTCGTAATGGGAATGCTGAACGGGGTATTCCGTCTATCGGAGAAACTATTCGACAGCTCGCTGCAGATGATTCGCAACGTCCCTCATCTGGCTTTGATTCCACTTGTTATTCTGTGGTTCGGGATTCAGGAAGAGGCGAAGATTTTTCTGGTCGCCTTGGGTGTGTTATTTCCTATTTATTTGAACACTTTACACGGAATTCGTTCGGTTGATCCTGGTCTGATCGAGATGGCCAAAGTGTATGGGCTGCGCGGGTTTGCTTTGTACCGGCACGTTATACTGCCAGGGGCGCTAGCTTCCATTCTTGTCGGGGTGCGATTCGCTCTGGGCTTCATGTGGCTGACGCTGATCGTGGCAGAGACGATCTCGGCGAATGAAGGAATTGGATATATGGCGATGAATGCCCGTGAGTTTATGCGTATGGATGTAGTTGTGTTAGCTATCGTCCTGTACGCTGTGCTTGGTAAGCTCTCGGATCTGTTCGCCAAGCTGCTCGAGCGGATATGGCTGCAATGGCATCCTAACTATAGTAAAAAATAAGCGGGTAGCGGGGAGGCCGCCAATATGGAACAAATAGGAGCCCGGGTTCATGTCCATGAGGCAAGCAAATCATTCGGGGCTACGCAAGTTATCCGGGGGATCGAGCTCGATATTCCCGCCGGCCAATTCCTGGCCATCGTAGGTCGGAGCGGATGCGGCAAGAGCACGCTGCTTCGTATGATCGCCGGATTGGAGGAGCCGAATGCCGGAGTAATAACACTGGATGAGACTCCGCTGAACGGAATTCAATCCGATACAAGGATGCTCTTCCAGGATGCCCGCTTATTGCCCTGGAAAAGAGTGATCGCAAACGTCCAGATAGGCGTGAACTCCGGGGATAAGGCTCAGGCAGAGCGGGCTTTGCGCGATGTTGGTCTGGAGGGCAAGGCCAAGGAATGGCCTGGAGTGCTCTCCGGCGGTCAGCGTCAACGTGTCGCATTGGCACGGGCGCTTGCCGGATCGCCGCGGGTGCTGCTGCTGGATGAGCCGCTAGGAGCGCTGGACGCCCTGACTCGCATCGATATGCAGGATTTGATCGAGCGCCTCTGGTATGAGCAGAAATTCACCGCTATTCTCGTCACTCATGATGTGAGCGAAGCGGTAGCGATGGCTGATCGTGTCATTCTGATCGAGGACGGTGAGATCGCTTTGGACACGATGATTACATTGAATCGTCCAAGAGAGCGGGACAGCGGCTTCGCCCATTTCGAGAAGCTGATTCTTGATCGGATACTCGTTCGGGAAGCTCCCATATCGTCGAAGGATTCGAAAGCTATCGCTTACTCGATTTAGCGGCAGTGAACTTCTCTTCTCATCCTGTAGCCGATTCCCATTCCATGTGAATGAGGTCCCACAGCGATTAATTTATACTTTCTGGCTAATAAGATCACACAGAAAAGACGTAAGAAAAACCTGACTGGAAGTTCACCAGTCAGGTCCTTGGTGTTGGATATCAGTTAGGTGGTGGGAGGGCAAGCAGGTGGGCTCCGATTGCCTCTTGAACTTGTGTTCTTTGATTTAATTTTTTATCGGTTACAACACAAGATTCAAAGGCAACCGCT
>JARBUQ010000067.1 GCA_029239545.1 Paenibacillus sp. | reverse complement strand
CCCTAATTAGCAGGAAATTGGGACTTGTACCCTGTAAACTGAGTATAGGCTTGGCTTATTTCTTGCTGATCAGCAGCCTTCACCTTATACCATCCCTTTTGAAACATTAGATCATACATTTGAGCTTGGCATTGATGGGTTTCCATGAGTATAGTTTGTACAGTTTGATGCAGCTGAGGATTTTGTGCTTCGTTTAATCCGGTGTTGTAACCATTCGTTAAATATTTTTCATATGACAAAATGTCATTGCTCCAATCGCGGTCGGTCATCTGGGGACCTTGAGGCGTTGTTTGTTGAGCGTTTTGCGGCATTGCGATTTGTGTGGCCATTGGTATAATCCTCCTCTTAGAAAGAAAATTCAAAATTGCTAGTGCAAATGAGTCAGCAGTTGATTGTAATGCTGTTCATGCTTTTTGCCGGTTTGGCGAATTTGGCTCTGTATTTGTGGATCCACGCAAGCTTGTGCAGCATCTTCACATTTTTTGACCGCAAGCAGCTCCCAGGACAAAAAGTCTCTCACATAATTCAGCTCTTTATCTGAAAGCAAGCTGCGATTGGGTGTAGTGTTCTCATTCTGCATGTTATGTTATTCCCTCCTCAACTTAAAGTGAAATGAAACTAAAAACGATAAGAATTATTGAAGGTTGGAGTGCCGTTAAACGTTTTACTTTTAAAAGATGCATCGGGCTGTCCAGCATGTGTGGCTGCAGCCGCCTGGAAACGGGCTTGGGCACTTGATGAGGTTTGATACCCTGATTGACTGTCCTGACCGCGTTTTCCACCCTTGTACATGGATTGCACATAACCCACTGGCTGATAATTGGCTGCACCGCTTGCAGTGCCAGTAGAGCTGCCACGAATCACGGTCGAAGCAGTCGTTCTGTTGTTGAATGAAGCCTTATTATGTTGAGTATTCATAATGGATCCTCCCTTCAAACAAAATAAAAAAGTCTTCAGCCTGGGACCGATCGATGTACATCGGTTCCCATTCCAAAGCCTTTTATAGTGTTAGCGTACTGGTTATCCTTTATAGCTGGAACCTGTTTGGTCGCCTGTTACTTCCTGGGAAGAAGAATAGAATCCTCAACCTTGATGCAGCGATCCATTATAACGGTAATCCCCTGCTCAGCAACTAACTGGCCTGCTTCCTCATTCACAATGCCAAGCTGAAGCCAGAATACATTGGGCTTATGCTTCATCTGAACAGTCTGCTCAGCAATGGGACCGATATCTTCACTACGGCGGAAAACGTTAACGATCCCTACTGGTTCGTCAATTTCGAGAAGGGTGGGATAACATTTCTCCCCCAGTATAGAAGTTGCATTAGGATTTACAGGGATAATCCTGTATCCTTTGGCTTGCATTGCTTCTGCAACCATATACGAGGTTCTGTCAGGCTTATCGGATAAGCCTACTACGGCAATCGTCTTATTATCGGTTAGGAGCTGCTTGATTACTTCTCGTGACGGATTCTCGAATGCCATGAATGGTTCACGCCTTTCTTCTACAGAGTATAAGACAATGCTTGCTTACCCATTACTTCCCATACTTCGATGAAACGATTTTTCTCGATTGCTCTATTCTTTCCGCCGAGAGGATCATTCACATACACGTTGGTTTCATCATAACCGACTAACAATACGGCATGCTCCATAAATGTAGTTACGATCTTGGTGCCATCTGTAGTATGCCATTCTACCCATTCAGCAGGAACCGCATAATTAATGGTTGTCCATACAACTAACGGTATTCCGGCAGCCAACTGTTCCTCCAGGGCCTCATAGGATGATCCTGTCAAGTCAACGGCACTTGGGATGTAGCTATGCAGCAGTTCCATGATCGGACCGTGAAATACCCCGAAGCCTTTGCCTTTGGCCGTAATTTCGCCAACGAAGCCAACATTCGGATTCCCCCATGTCTTAATTCCCGTATTGGAATAAACAATAGGAGTGGTATCCTTCTTCATCTCAGGAACAAGCTCCATCTTCCCCTTCTTGATACCAGCGAACTGCAGCAGCATCGTCAGGCTTGTAATCTCACAGCCTGACGGAAGCTCAGGCTGCTGCCTGACGTGTGGAGCATCAATAAGCACCGAGGCGGGCTTCACCGGTTTGGGAGTTGGCGTAGCGGCAACAATGACTGGTGCCGCCAGCTCAGGATGCGGAAGCAATGAAGGCGGAGTCGCGAACCACTCCACTTCTTTTCCGGATACTTTGGCATAAAGAAGCACACTGAATACACCGCTTGAGAACAGCAATCCTGCTATCAATAATAATGTGAACGAATATTTGGCGACATTCCATACATGAACCATCTATACATCACTCAATTTTCATGAATTGGGTTATTTAAGCTCAACACGTGCACCTATGGACTGCAGATGGTCGAAATATTGGGGGTAAGATTTGGCAACGTGATGGGCATCATTGATTACGAGCCCTTGCTTGGAACGTAAACCTACAACCGTCAGCGCCATAATGACCCGGTGATCGTAATGAGCGTCGATCTCTACGCCGCCCTCCACCCCTTCAGGTTTTCCATGGACGATGATCTCACTTTGACGCTCTTCTACATCTGCTCCAGCCTTGCGCAGCTCATTCAGATAGTCCGTAATGCGGTCGCATTCCTTATAGCGCAAATTCTCAACATTATAGAATCTCGAAGTGCCTTCTGCGAACACAGCGGCCGCAACCATGGCCAGAACGCCATCGGTGAAATGATCGCCATCGAATTCACCAGCCTTCAGTCTCCCGTTCCCCTTGACGTGCACTACTCCGTCCTTATGCGTAAGCGGTACCTGCATGGCTTGCAGCACGTCCACAACCGCGCGTTCGCCTTGCTTGCTGTTCTCTTCCAGTCTCAGCAGGCGCACATCCGAGTTCGTAACCGCTGCTGCTGCAAGAATGGCCGCGGAGCCAGGGTAATCTCCTTGGACGATATACTGCTTAGGTTCATAGCGCTGACGTCCCGGGATTCTGTAGTGCATCAAATCTTCTGACGATTCCAGATGAATACCGGCTTCACGAATGACTTCAAGCGTCTGCCCGACAACAACCTTGGACTTCAAATCATGCAGCACTTCTATTTCACTGTCTTCTTCAACCAATGGAGTCATGAACAATAATGAGCTTAAATACTGGGAGCTGACATTTCCGGAAACCTGGATGCGTCCGCCCTTGGGATTCCCTCCACGGATCGTAATAGGGAGTCTCCCATCCTGATGATCTACTTGTACGTTCATTGTTTGCAACGCCTGAATGAGATCACTGTGAGGACGTTTTCCAAGTGAATCCGGGTATTTGTTGATGAAGGTCACTTCCGGACAAAATGCGGCTACGGACATAAGGAACCGTAATACTGCTCCGGCATTTCCAACATTAAGCTCCTTGACATGCTTCGGATGACGTCCGAATCCTGTGATCGTCATCTTATGTTCATTCTCATCAAGCTGAGCACCCAAATCACGGATGCATCTTCGCATAGCATCACTGTCTTCACTGTGAGCCGGATACAGAATGGTGCTGGTTCCTTCGGCAAGAGCACCGATCAGCATATAACGTGTTGTATAGTTTTTGGACGATAATGCGTTAATTTCTCCTTGCAAGGCTGCTGTTGGAGTAACGAAAGCTTTCATGGCCGCAATCCCTCTTCCTATTCATGGTCAAGCTTAACGAGTATTCTATGTATTATCAGGTTTAAAGACAGTGTACCATACGTAAAATCGTTTTGGAATCGGTTGACTTGATCGGATGTTTCTTTTAATATCGAAGGCAAGGTCGAACATAACAAACTCCACCAAGTGTGGAAATTTATTAGGAGGTTACTATACCATGAGCCTGGATATTCAAGTCATTACACCGGAAGAAATCAAACAACGATTAGCAAGTGGTGAACGCCTCAATATGATTGATGTGAGAGAAGACGAGGAGGTTGCCTTCGGTATGATCCCCGGAGCCAAGCACATTCCTCTGGGCGAGCTCCCGGATCGTCTAGATGAGATCGAGCGCTCTGATGAGATTATTATGATATGCCGAAGCGGCAACCGCAGTGGCAAAGCTTGTCAATACTTGCAAGCCGCAGCAGGCATTAATGGTCTGAAGAACATGGTGGGCGGCATGCTCGAATGGGATGGGCCTACAACTTAAACGGCTTGAACCATTGAATTAGGCCTGCTCCAGATTAGAAACAATAATAGCTACAATTTCATCGATGCTCTTGTCCGTCGTATCGATCTTCACATGTGCGAAGTCATACGCATGCTTGCGAGCCTCCAGTAGAGCAGGCACGGCAGCAGCCGCATTACCTTGCAGCAGCGGGCGATTCGGGTCGTTCTTCACCCGGTTTACAATCGTCTGCTCCGATGCTGTAAGAGCAACAACCAATCCGGCCTCCAACATAATGGTTCTATTGTTCTCAGCCAGCACAGCTCCTCCACCCGTTGACACGATGATTTCGTCCGATCCTTGAACGGTGCGTCGCAGAACATCAGACTCCACTTGTCTGAAATAAGCTTCTCCTCGAGTTGTGAACAAATCTGGAATGCTGCTTTTCTGATCCTCTTCAATAGCCGTATCCATATCCACTTTCCTCCAGCCCAGTTGTGCTGCAAGCGCAAGAGCGACTGTTGATTTACCCGTACCCATAAAGCCTACCAATATAACAGCTTTTCGCGACATTTCTACGACCCATCCTTCTGGTTTTCGACTATCATAACATGCACTCTTACAGGTGACAATGAGACAAGATTTGTACGGGAAGCAAAGTTTCATGAATAAATCCGAATTTGAATAGTAATGATGATTATAAACAAGGTGATCCTAACCTCAAAAGGAGTGAAGTTGCTTATGCAGCAAGCCAGGTCAATCCCCCCGTCGGGTAACGATCGGTTGGAACGCATTTTGAGCCCTGATCATCCGTTATGTAAAGAAGATGTGGTCTGGGTACTCGAATTCGTCAAAAAAAAGGTGGCTGATGCAGACCCCCGCATTCTGGATCTGACTCAGCCACGCCTGCTCAAAAATTTCCAATACTTTGCGGAAGCCGCCACTCTGCTGCTGCACCGCGTACCCTTCGCTGCCCAAGAGGCCGATCATCTTAAGGTATGCTTGCGGGAAGCAGCGTACGGTTTATATGTGTCCCGTATGGACAAAAACTAGTTCTTCATCCACTCGAAATGGTAGGAACCTTCTTTGTCTACTCTCTGGAACGTATGGGCGCCAAAATAGTCGCGTTGTGCTTGCAGCAGGTTCGCCGGCAGACGTTCTGTCCGATAGCTGTCATAGTAAGCCAGGGCGGATGCGAAGCCAGGAGCCGGGATACCGGTTGCTACTGCGGTTGTCACAACTTGTCTCCAGGCATCCTGGTAGTTCTCCACAATATCCTTGAAGTAGTCATCCAGCAGCAGGTTGCGAAGTTCCGGATTGCGGTCGTAGGCATCTTTGATGTTCTGCAGGAATCTTGCTCGAATAATACAACCGCCACGGAAAATCATCGCGATGTTCCCGTATTTGAGATTCCAGTTATATTCTTCGGAAGCAGCACGCATTTGGGCGAAGCCTTGAGCGTAAGAACAAATTTTGCTTGCATACAAAGCTTTGCGAACAGCTTCGATAAACGCTTGCTTGTCAACGGTGGCTGCCTGAGACTTTGGTCCCTTAAGAATTTTGCTCGCTTCCACGCGCTCATCCTTCATAGCAGATAACATACGCGAGAATACGGATTGAGTAATAATGGACAGAGGAACTCCGAGATCCAAGGCGCTTTGGCTTGTCCATTTGCCTGTGCCTTTTTGTCCGGCTTTATCCAGAATAACGTCTACCATTGGTTTGCCTGAGTCTGGGTCTACCTTGGTGAATATATCGGCTGTAATCTCGATCAGGTAGCTGTCCAGCTCCCCATTGTTCCACTCTGCGAAAGTTTCATGAAGCTCTTGCGGTGTCAAGCCGAGTACGTCCTTCAACAGGTGGTAAGCTTCGCAGATCAGCTGCATATCACCGTATTCAATTCCGTTATGAACCATCTTGACATAGTGTCCCGCGCCGTCAGAGCCTATATATGTGCAGCATGCATCTTCCCCAACCTTCGCCGAGATCGCAGTCAGAATCGGCTCAACCAGCTTGTAGGCATCCTCTTGTCCGCCTGGCATAATCGAAGGTCCTTTTAACGCACCCTCTTCTCCGCCTGACACACCTGTTCCGATAAAGCGAATGTTCTTCGCTTCCAGCTCCTTGTTGCGGCGCTGTGTATCCGGGAAATATGCATTGCCTCCGTCGATCAGGATGTCACCCTCGTCTAGCAGCGGCACCAGTTGATTAATCGTATCATCCGTAGGTTTACCTGCCATAACCATCAGCAATATTTTACGGGGAGATTCCAATGATTGGACGAATTCTTCTGCGCTGTATGTACCAACCAGATTTTTCCCCTTAGCTTCGTTATTCAACAAATCCTTTGTTTTCTCAGGAGAACGGTTGAACACGGAAACTGTGAATCCGCGGCTCTCAATATTAAGTGCCAAGTTTTTGCCCATAACAGCCAGTCCGACAACACCAATTTGTTGCTTTGCCATTTCTGATTCCACCTTATCTTCGTATGATTGTCTCTCTAGCTATAATAGCTTATTCCGATCAAATTGTCATAGCCCCAAATCCACCATCTACTCGAAGCAGCGTTCCAGTAACGAAACCAGATGCTCGTTCAGCCGCCAAATACACAGCTGCACCTTGTAATTCCTGGGGATCTCCGAAGCGATTCATTGGCGTATGGCCCAAGATCGATGCTGTTCTTTCTGGGGATAAAATCTTGCGATTCTGCTCCGCCGGAAAAAATCCCGGGATAATCGCATTCACTCTTACACGAGCTGGAGCGAATTCCCTGGCAAGAAATTTGGTGACGCTGTTCACTGCGGCCTTGGAAGCTGAATAAGTAAATACTTTGGACAATGGAGGCTCGGAGGACACGGATGAAATGTTGATGATGCTGCCGCCTTCCCCTTGATCGACCATATGTTTTCCAAATATCTGGCAGGCTAACACAACACCCTTCAAATTCACATCCATGATCGAGTCCCATTCCTCCATAGTCAGCTCAAAAAAAGGAGTAGGGCTGTTCTTCCCTGGACAATTCATCAAAATATCTACTCGACCTGTCCATTCTAACACTTCGGCTAATACCCGCTTCAAATCATCCGCATTTGTAGTATCTGCTGAGAAGCTCTTGGCGCGAGCGCCAGTCTCCTCCACCTTGCGTACAACCTCTTCGCTCTTCTCTGCATTCCGGCCAACTATGGCAACATCAGCCCCATAACCGCCATAAGCGATAGCCATGGAACCGCCAAGCGTACTGTTGCCTCCGATAATAACCGCTGTTTTACCTGAAAGATCGAATAAATTCATGGTCGCTTCCTCCGTTAAAGTATTTATTTGTCGTTCCCGCTGCCGGCATACTTCTTCTGGAAAGCAGCTATTGCGTCAAAAGGCTCTGTCATTTGCCTGTAAACCTGCTTGTAAATCGGGGTTAGTTCGCTATAGATCGCATTGTTGGCTGCATTCGGCTCATAACGTCCGCCACCGTTCACCCAATCGTGGATGGAAGCAAAATCACGAGTCTCACCAGTAGCAAGAAGGCCTAACTGGGCGGCACCGAGACCAGAGCTTTCTACCGATGGCGGGACCGTCACTGTGTTGCCAAGAACGTCTGCCATCATGCTGAGCCAGAAAGCGGAACGGGCGAATCCGCCGGATGCCCGGATTTCCCGAGTTGGCCCTCCCACCTCCTCGAGCGCTTGAACGACGGAATGGATACGGAACATAACTCCTTCCATAACCGAGCGAATCATATGCTTCTTCTCGTGAAACAAGGACAATCCGAAGAACATGCCGCGGGCATTGGCGTTCCAATACGGGGCACGTTCACCTGCCAGAAGAGGCAGGAATATAAGACCGTCTGATCCAGCACGAACCGTTGCGGCAATCTCGGTCAAATAATCATACGGATCCATGCCGCGTCTGCGGCCTTCCTCTGCTTCGAGCGTAGCGAGCTGATCACGCACCCATCTGAACATGATCCCCCCGTTGTTAATAGCCCCGCCAACAACCCAGAAGTCCTCTTTCAGGGCATAACAGAACAGCCGCCCTTCTGGATCGGTCAACGGCTCGCGAACGGTCCCCCTCACAGCACCGCTTGTCCCGATTGTGACAGAATAAACACCTGGCTCGAAAGCCCCTGCTCCAAGATTAGCCAGTACGCCATCAGAGGCACCTACGACAAACGGAGTATGGGCTGGCAAGCCTGTTTCTGCTGCATATGCAGAAGATAAGCCTTGCAGGATATGAGTGGTTGAAACAGGCTGGGACAGCTGCTCTTTCACTATGCCTGCTGCACTTAACGCTCCTGCATCCCAATCGAGCTCTCGCAGGTTGAACAAGCCTGTGGCGCTTGCAAGCGAGTAGTCAATTACATATTGGCCAAAAAGCTTGGCAAATACGAATTCCTTGATTCCAATGAACTTATAAGTTCGACTTACAAGCTCAGGTTCATTGCGGTTAAACCACATCAGCTTGAGCAAAGGTGACATTGGATGTATCGGAGTTCCCGTTCTCCGGTAAATCTCGTGACCATTGAACTCTTGCTTCAGTATAGGGACAAAATCCACACTCCGATTATCCGCCCATGTAATACAACGCGTAAGCGGAGTTAAATCACGATCAACCGCTATCAGACTGTGCATCGCAGAACTGTAGGAAACACATAACACTTCGCTTCCCAGTATGCCCGCCTTGCGTATTACTTCTCCAATTCCGCGTACGGACGCTGAGAATATCTCCAGAGGATCCTGCTCCGCGCGGTCTGGAGTCGGGGTATAGAGCGGATATTCAATGGCATGTGAGGCAATCACCCGCCCGTCACGATCGATAACTAACGTTTTTGTGCTAGTTGTACCAAGGTCTACCGCAATTACATAACGTTTGGAGGCTGGAGAGGTAGAAGCGTTAGACTGTCCGGTGGTCATTATACCAAATTCCCCTCGCTGTTGAACTTGAATTCATAAGGCTCGCTAAGAATCTCGATGTCAGGGTGCAGCTTTGCTTCCTCCAGCAAATTCACAGAAATCTCTATCTCTCCCAAATGAAGCGTGTCTTTAATCCGCACAAGACGGCATTTGGTGTAATCGAGAATGTTGCAGGTTTTGACTGCCGCTTTGATCGCGTAGTAGTCATTCTCAAGCGTGGTGGCGATCTTGGTAGGCGCGCACACGGTAGAAGT
The DNA here is from genome assembly GCA_029239545.1 of Paenibacillus sp. Classification (GTDB taxonomy): domain Bacteria; phylum Bacillota; class Bacilli; order Paenibacillales; family NBRC-103111; genus Paenibacillus_AA. Next base: position 2,987 of record JARBUQ010000067.1, on the reverse strand, counting down.
AAGACCATTGGCATAAGTAGCATCCCGATCCATCTTGTCGACCAACCGCTGAGTTGTGAAGTCTGCTGTTCCTACCCCATTTGTGTTTCCTTTGCTTTCCTTCGTTACGTCAAGCACGATCATCTTGGAAACATCCGGTCCACCATGTGCATAAGGTGTCGGATAACGCCCGGTGACGTTCGGGTCCATTCCATCTCCGCTTATGTTCTTGCCGATATAATCGATTACCAAGACATCAATTTGTCCGAACAAAATTTTCGGTAAACGGGACTTGGCCTCCTCGAGCAAAATAACCTCACGTGCTTCAATATCAGCAGCTGGAATTACTTCAATCAGGCATGTTTGATCATAGGCATTCTCAACAAGCGCCACTCCGAACAGGATTGGCAATTTATCGATCATGATCTTGGCCATAGCCGGTACATTCTCTGCCATGTACTTGAAACCAAGCTGATGACAGGCTTCGGCGCCCTTCTGCTTGCCAAGACCAATTGCTATCATCTTCATAATGCCGCTCTCGATAGGACCGCGGAACGCAGTATGCGGCTTGACGCGGTTAATGACTACGATAGCATCTGCTTCTGATGCAATTTTGTCTACATAGACTGGCAGCCCATTGGGCAGCTCGTCGATTTGTATGACCTCCATGGATGAACGAATCGGGGCCCCCATCGCTTCTTCGGTTACCCCAAGGTGATGCAGCACATCAGCTTGACCTTCTGCAGTGGCTCCTCCGTGGCTTCCCATGCACGGTACGATAAACGGCACTCCCCCAACAGATTTGATCGCATCTATTGTTACTCTTGTGAAGTCTGCAATGTTGGCCACACCGCGGCTTCCTACAGCAACAGCTACCGTCTGACCTGACTTGATCAAATCAATCGTGCCAGGCTTCTTAAACTCGTTCTGCAATGCGCTGACATGATCATTGATAATGGAGCCATCAAACTTCTGACGAATGCGCACCATTGGGGGGATAGGAATGTCCTGCAGCAAGGATCTTAATATGCTCATGTTGGTTGTTAAGCCTCCCTATTCTTTATATGCTTCCTTTGTTTAACACGGGTCCTACCGATTGTCTGGATACGAGCTCTGTCTCCACACGTATCGTCTCGGATAGCTGCTTGCGCTGCCCAATGACACGGAGCAGGCTATCCGCTGCTATTCTGCCCATACTCTCAACCGGTCGCTTCACAGAGGTGAGCGCGGGCGTAACGAATGCAGAGAATGCATTGTCATCGAATCCGGCTATAGAAATATCTTCCGGAATTCTCAATCCACGCTCGAGAATAGCCTTCATTGCACCCACAGCTAGCTCATCGCCAGAGCAAAAAACCGCTGTCGGCAATGGATCACACTCCAGAAGTGCCTTCATCCCTTCATAACCGCTCTCAAGATCGTAATTCCCTTTGACCTGATACATTGCCGGCACCTGCAGCTCATGTTTCTTCATAGCCTTCAAATATCCGTTCTTACGGGACTGAGACGATTGAAAACCTGCCTTGCCTTCAATAATTGCGATACGTCGATGCCCTTGCTCGATCATATGCTCCACAGCGTTGTAAACACCTGATTCATCGTTGGATAACACATTCACAATGGGAAGAGGCTCAGTATTCCGGTTAATCACCACAAGAGGGATACCTTTATCCCAGACATGACAAATAAATGACTCATCATCATGGCTCTGACTCATCACAATAATGCCATCAAAGCTTTGTCCGGTTACTGCCGTATACGACCCATTGTAGCTGTCAATCCCATTCACAATCAGATGATAACGATGCTTAAGCGTACTATGGACACCCATAACCGTCTCATGAAAAAAACCTGCTGTAGTTCCCTGATCAATGGTGGAGAAGAACAGCCCGATATGGAAGGAGCGTGCAAGGACCAAACTCTTGGCACTATAATTAGGCGTGTAGTTCATGCTTGCAGCAATGTCGCGAATCCTCTGCTTGGTGCTTTCCAGAATGAGCGGACTGTCATTTAGCGCCCTTGACACCGTTGTATGAGAGACGTTGGCAAGCTTGGCAATATCTTTGATCGTAACCGTCATGCTACCACCTCTATCGTCTCGATCATAGCATAACATGCACACGTTAACAAGATGATTGCAGCAAGTGATTATGGGTTAATGCAACAACGTCGTTGGACATAAATAACGCCTCTTGTCACACCTGGACAAGGGGCGTTATTAACCATCTGCTAATCGAGAACTGTATACTTTCATTGCTATAATTCCAATTGAATCATTTCTTCGCGCAATCCCATTAGCCGTTCTTTGCTTGCGGATACGGCTTCCTCCTCGCCTGCCACTAAAGCGTCTTGAAGGACGGATAGTTCATAATCCAGCTCCAGTCTGACAACAGCTGCACGTTCCTCTGCACGTTTGGACTTGAAGGCTTGCATGATCTCATCGATCGTTACGACGGGCTCCTTCTGGAACAGCACCTTATGCTCTACACCCGAAATTTCCACCATCCGGATAATTTCTCCGAACATAATATTCTCAATGAGAATTTGACGATCCTTGAACCGCTTTACGATTGCATGACCTCTTGTGTCACCTATCATCTTCTCCATCAACTCCGCCAGCTTCTCGTCCCTGAATGAATAATCACCGATAATTTTGTAACGATCCCCTAGACGTTGAAAACGAAGCTTGATCAGCTTGCGACCCGATCGGATCGAAATAATGAAATTTTGCTCATTCTCGTTCCAATACAACGAGTACCCTACTTGAATCAACGCCTTAATGAAGTTGCGGATTTGCCGGCGATCAAAACGCAACTCCAAGTTGCAATACTCCACCTCGTAACTCTTGTTCACGGCAATCCCCTCCTGACATCATTCGAACCATTGCAGCGTAAGAAAGGAGCTGAAAGATCTGTAAACCATTCATTCACCAGTTGTCAGCAAAAGAGGATTTTTGACAGAATGTTCAGACAACTTTATTTCTTACCTTTATCTTATTATGAATTTTA
>JARBUQ010000066.1 GCA_029239545.1 Paenibacillus sp. | reverse complement strand
ACGGTTATGCACCTCTTTTTGATATTGATTTCCGGAATAATTCAACCATAAGCCAGCATGTATGAAATGACCATAACCAAGTCCTCACTATTCACACATTGCATTCGTCCAAGGGAGCTGAGTAAGAAATGTGGATAGCGCTTAATAAATGTCAAACAAGGTATGGTCAAGTAGTTATCGGTATGTACTGCGGAAACGGGGCAAATGTTACAATTGGCATGAGCTGGATTGAAATTCGATGGACAAAATTTCTAATTTATACGGAAGGGAGAGTTTAGGAATAACAGCTTCTTAATCAACTTGATGAGCGGAGGGATACTTAAGGATGATCGTGCTCTTTTGGACGCGCAGTTGGCACAATTCTTTTTATTTTAAAAATGAACTGATTCTCAGAGGCTACCGGGTAATCTCAATAACGGACGAGGACACGCTTAGTGAGATCAATCTGAGCTCGCTCGGCAGGATTTACTTGTATTGGCCTGAAGTGTCGCAGAGGGATACCGAGCTCTGTACAGCTATACGCAAAATATTCAGAGCCGAAATTCTGCTGATCAGCAGACAATGCGAAGCAGCGATTGCCCGACTACTGGCCGACCAGAACATCCAATTGGTTACAGATCCTGTGGAGCAATTGTTTGTCCGTGAAGGCTCACAGTGCTCCGGTACTAAGATTTATTCGTTCATCCTGCGTCCATTGACGAGAAGTGTCAGAATTAACAATCGCGAAATCGATTTGAGCCCTAGAGAGTTCAGGGTGCTGCAATTCCTTTACGAACGAATGAATACCGTTATCGGTCGCGAAGAGTTTATAGACTCTCTCTGGGACGGAGTGGTTTCGGATTCCAATTTGTATACTACCATCCAAAAAATTCGCGGCAAGATTGAGGAAAATCCCCTTAAACCGAAAATAATCCAAACGAAAAAAGGTGGAGGCTACATCATGTCTGTACCTTAATGCATGAAGGAACGCCGAAAGGAGGAAATGGTATAGAAACAACTCGCCTTTTGCTGGAAGCTGCGATATCGTTTATTTTCTTGATCGCGGCCTTGCACAAAATTCAAGACTTCGGCAGCACTCTGCTCGATATCCGCTCGTATGAACTTATACCGTCGCGCCTGTCCTTATTTGCCGGTCTTGTTCTTGTACTGACGGAAGTGCTGCTTGCAACGGCGTACAGCCTCGGCCTCGTCCCGCTAATCAGAGATTCGGCAGCGATTCTGCTCCTTGTGGTTTTCAGCATTGCTCTGATTCGCAAACGCAGAAGGAGTCCGGCAGGAACATGCAACTGCTTCGGAAGCCTGACATGGATGAACCGCTATCCGATTCGCAGGAATTTATTATTTATCAGCACCATTCTGTTGATCTGGCTTCTGCCTCATCGATCTTCTGCAGCTTCGGTATCCGTGTTATTGGCAGTTGTTGTTCTGTCTGCAGCCGTGTCGATCTGGATCGTGCAGCTGCAGCGAAGGAGACAGCAGAGAGAGGTGGATAGCAGACTGGCAGCTCAAATATGGGATGATTGGTGGGAGATTTCTCAGAGGGACTCTGGGACTATGGCAATTGTGTTGCTTAGCCCGGAGCTTCCCGACTGGCCTGTCATGGATGAGCTGTTGTCGCAACCTGCCTCACAGTCTGCTGTAATTGTTCTCGATGCCCCAGTTTGGCTGGTGAGAGCCAAAAAGGCACGATGGGCAAGCCATCGGGTCATTGGCATCAATGAGAACGGTTCTTCTTCGAACTCCCCGAACCCCTCGAGTCCCTCAGGCCGGGTTCTGCTTGTGCGCAACAGAATGATTCGGGCACAATATTCCGAATCCCTACAATGGCTTAAGGAAGCCGCAGGTTCGCATGCCTGGAAATGAAGGAACGCTCAACAAGGTGGTTCATGAACCGTTCTTGTAATTAGGGTGAAACAAGCTATCGAAAGAAGGGATTTTACAATGAGTTTCGGTTCTAATATGAACGGGTTTTATGATTCTGGGCCCCAGCTTTCTGATTATTTGAAGCGTAAAGCGAGAGAGGTAATTGCTCAACATAATGAAGTCAAAGCCGGAATTACAACGATTGAACAATTCGAGAAAAGAAGAACGAAGCTGAAACAATATTTCATGGACATGATAGGGGGATTACCAGCGGAGAAAAGCCCATTAAATGTGTCCTATCACGGAGATATCATTAGGGATGGGTACCTCATCAGGAAGGTGATTTTCGAAAGCTCTGCAGGGATGTATGTGACTTCGAATTTATATATTCCGGATGGATTAAAAGAACCGGCTCCTGCGGTGTTATTTACGTGTGGCCATACTGAATCTGCGAAAGCGGCACCGAAATATCAAAGGGTGTGCATAGAGCTTTGCCTCAATGGAATGATCGTGCTGGCGATGGACCCTATTTCACAGGGAGAACGCATCCAGAGCTATGACAGGCAGCTGGGACATCCGATCGTGAGATGGCATGCTGAGCATACATATCTTGGTTTGCAATGTGAATTATTGGGTAGGCATATTATTCGGTATTTTCTATGGGACATCATCCGTGCCATTGACTATTTGTGGGATTTGCCAGAGGTGGATCGATCAAGAATAGGTGTTACGGGTAACTCGGGCGGGGGGATTCAGACTATATTTGCCATGCTGGCTGATGATCGTATAAGCGCTGCAGCTCCTTGTACATATATTACTTCCCGTGAAGCCTATATGATGACAGGTCAATCTCAGGATGGTGAACAAATCTTGGATGGAGCTATCGCAGCGGGAATGGACTATGATGACTACATTACGTCGTTTGCGCCAAAGCCCGTTCTGATCGGTGCGGTGGAATCGGACTTTTTTTGCTTAGAAGGAACGTTGGAAAGTTATGAGAGGGCCAAGAAAATATATGAATTGTTCAACTGTGGTGATGAGATTAAGCTAGGCTTGGCTAAAGGCCAACATTCATTCAATGATGAACTGAGGCGGATTGTTGTACGTTGGTTTGTAGCCCAATTTTGGGGGTCGGAGCAGGAGGTAATCCTGCAGACTGATATTGACACGGAGAAAGCGGAGACATTGAACTGTACGGAAGCGGGACAGGTGCTCGAACAATTTCCTGACGCCATAACGGTTTGGGAAGACAATGCCAAGGCGCTGGAGCCAGCTCGGAATCGCCTTCGACATATGGTGTCGGAACCGGCAAGAATCAAAGCTGAGATTGTACAATGGTTGAAAATGCCTGCTGGACGCAATCCCATCTATCCACGCACTATTCGTACCGATTATCCGGATTCCGAAGGGAAGCTGTTTGATAGTCCGATCCGACGCGAGTATATATTCTTCTTCACAGAGCCCGAAATTGCGACTGGAGGCATCTACATCGAGAGGGAGGGAGCCAAAAGCGAAAAAAGTGTATTATGGGTGCATGATGAGGGTGTAAATCGAATATTCAAAGAAAATCACGCGCTGGAGCAGCTTTTGCAGCATTCCAATATATTTGCGTTTGATCCTCGGGGAAATGGGAATAATCGCAGTCGGGAGGTCAATGGCAGACCTTTTTACGAAATGTTCGGTACCGAATACAAATTGGGTTGTGACGCCAGGATGTTAAGTACCCCTTTGGCTGGTTTGCGAGTATTTGACTTAATCCGTGCCCTTGATTATTTGCAACAGGAATCTCCCGGAGTTCAGCTTGCGATAGCAGGGACAGGAATTTCCGCCATCTATACTCTGCTTGCAGGAGTTGTTGACGATCGGGTCAAGGAGATCACCTTGATTAACTTGCCTCCATCCTTCAAGAACATTGTTGAAACCCGGTTCTACCGTTATGATATTCGGATGCATTGGTACGGAGTTTTGAAGCATTTTGATCTGCCGGAAATTGTAGAAGCTTTCCGATATTCGAAAAACATCCGATTGATTAACACCCCCGATGTAGGGGATATCATTAGATGGTAACTATCGGAACATCTCTTTGAAATCTTGAGATTTATATACGACAAGCGGAGCCGATCAAAGGATATATGAATTAGAACGTTCGGATGGTTCTGAGAGGGTTGGCTCGCTGGCCGGAATGCGGTCCAACCTCCTCGATCATCACTACTCCTTCAGTGAACCAAGCATAGCCCCTTTCACAAAATATTTTTGCAGGAACGGATAGACCAGCAGGATGGGAATCGTACCGAACAGAATGATACCTGCTTTCAGCATCTCAGGAGTGGCGGGACGGGCCAAATCTATCGTGTTAAGTTGAGAGAAGGTGCCTAGATTGTCTTCAATGACCAGATTTCGCAGCAGTACCTGAATGGGGAGCAGCGATTTGGTATGGATGTAGATAAGCGCGCTGAAGTAAGAATTCCATTGCCCAACTGCGTGGAACAAGGCAATTGTAGCGATAACAGGCATTGATAACGGAATCGCAATGCGAAAGTAAATGCTGGCTTCCCCGCAGCCGTCTATCTTACCGGCATCGAATAGCTCGCTTGAGATTCCCTGGAAAAAGGTTTTCATAATAATCACGTTAAACGCCGTAAGAGCTCCTGGCACCATAAGCGCCCATAACGTATTGTCCATCTGCAGGGAGCGGACCACAAGATAACTCGGGATCAAAGGCACTGAGAACACAAACGTAACGATAATCCCTTTTAGAACCAGACGTCGAAAGGGCATTCTGGATCTGGAGAGAGAATAAGCGATAGTGGATGTGAGAATAAGCGCGATGATCGTACCAAATATCGTAATATATATACTTACCCCTAATGCCTGCCAGAGAGAATCAGTAGCGAATATAGTTTTATAGACTTGTACATTCCAGCCCTTGGGCCAAAAATAGACGAGCTTGGCTCCAACATATAAGGGAGCGCTAAAGGATACCGCAATTAGATGCACGAGCGGAGCAAGCATGGATAAGCTCACAATAATGAGCAGCAAATTATTCGACCAATTGAACAGCCGATCTGACTTGAAGGATGGCATACTCGACCCCTCCTCAATGTATAGTATGAGTGCAAGAGCTTGCTGATAGGCTCCTCAATAAATGCTTTCCCCCGTCGTTTTCTTGCTTAGCTGGTTCAAGCCTACAATCAGGCCAAGGCCAATAATGGATTTGAAAATGCCTATCGCAGTCGTATAGCTGAACTGTGCCCCCAATAGTCCAACTCTGTACACATACGTATCAATGACCTCTCCCACGCTGCGTACCAGCGGATTGATGAAGATAAGCACCTGCTCGACGTTCGTATCCAAAACACTCCCGATTCGCAGAAGGAACAGCACAACGATGGCGGGCAGCAGAGACGGAAGCGTAATCGACCACATCTGGCGCCAGCGTCCAGCTCCATCCACCATGGCAGCCTCATATAGATTCGGATTAATGCCAGCGAGCGCGGCCAAATAAATAATCATCCCCCAGCCTGCTTCCTTCCAAATGCCAATGGAAACGAGAATGCCCAGGAAGTTGTTAGGATTGGTCAGGAAATCCTGAGGACTGAAGCCGAAATTTTTCAGTATCGTATTCACAAAACCATCCATTGCCAGCAGATTGATAAAGATCCCGCCCACAATGACCCATGACAGGAAGTGAGGCAAGTACAGGAGCGTCTGAACAGACCGCTTCAGCCACATCCTGCGCATCTCGTTCAGCAGGAGGGCAAGTACTAGCGGAGCGGGAAAGCCGAATACGATCGAGAGCAAGCTAAGAATAAGCGTGTTGCGCAAAATCTGGAAAAACTCAGCGAATTGGAACATGTTCTTGAAATGCAGGAAGCCAGCCCAAGGGCTCTCCCATATGCCCATAAACATATTGTAATTTTTGAAGGCGATAATGTTGCCGCCGATCGGAACATACTTGAACACGATAAAATGTAAAATTCCCGGGAGTGCAATTAGAAATAATACAAGCGCGTCCTTGCGGGATGCATTACGAAGCACCATAATCAACTCCTTCCAAGTAAATAGCGAATTAGACAAACTGAGCCGTCCGGTCAGAGGACGGCTCATCCGTTTGTTAGGGCGTACAGTCTTATAAGAATGAAGTGCGCCTGCCTAATCTATTTCTTGTTATGGAATTTGTTGTACCAGGCCGTTGCTTCCTCGATCGCTTGATCGCCGCCGCGTTTCTTCCATTCCTTAACGAACTCATCAAAGGAGGTGTCCAGGTCAGCCTTGCCTGTGATTACCTTAGCGAACATATCCATGAATAAGGTTCCGCCGCCGAAGGCCAGCTCAGGCCGGGTTTTCATGGCATCGAGAACGGGCATATGCAGGCCGTCATTTTTATAAATCGACTGATTAGCCGCTTCCAATCCTTTGGTCAGCAGCTCCGCATTCGGATCGACCTGTAGAACAAGAGGCTCCAGACGGCCGTCCTTCCGCGGGTTGCCGGTCGTGCGGTAGAATTCATTGGCGTCGTTCTCGGTATTGGCTTTGCTGTTGAAGTCATATTTGATTTTGCCATTCTCAACCGTGTAGTTATACCCTTCGATCCCGTAGGAGAAATAGTTATCCGCTTTTTCATCGGACCAGGCCCAATCCAGAAATTTGATTACGTTTTCAGCATTTTTGCTGGAGGAAGGAATGACCCAGACGAAGCCAATTTGATCGCTAACCGGAGACAAGCCTTTACCTTTTGGACCTTCAGGACCCGGCAGCATCGAGATTTTTACATCCTTCTCATTCACGAACAGGCTGGGCTGCCAGTCTGCTGCGAAGTTAGGGACATCGTGCATCCATGAGCCTGCTTTTCCCTGCTTGATTCCTGCGCGCCAATCATTGCTTTTGTTCGTGAACAAGTTCGGGTTGATGTATCCCTTGTCATATAACATTTTCCAGAATTTCAGTGCATCTTTGATCTCGGGCTGGATAAGTCCAGCTTGAAGCTTGCCATCTCTCAGCAGCCATTCTCCCGGGTGAACGCCGAATTCCTTGAAGAACAAATCGCCATAGGACAAATTCTCTCTTACATAGAACCCGTATTCGTCGTTGGGGTCCCCGTTGCCGTTCATATCCTGCACCTTGACCGCTTCAAAATATTTTACATAATCGTCCACGGTTTTGGGTTGCGGCATTTTGAGCTTATCCAACCAGTCCTGCCGCATGTAAATCACTCTGTACGCTGGAACCGGTGCCAAGTAAGGAATGCCGTAAATAATTCCGTCCTTGGATACCTTAGGGCTGTCCCATTGCTCTTGGGCAATTTTCTTCTTAATGTTCGGTCCGTACTTGTCGAGAAGCTCGTTCAGCGGGGTGAACACCTTCTGTTCGACGGCTCCCGGATGGATGGTGGACAGAATGCTGTCTGTACGAACCATATCCGGCAAGTCCTTGGAGGCGAACCGGACGGTCATTTGCTGCACGAAATCTGCGCTGTGTCCCAGAAACTCGTACTTGAGGTTGTACCCCGACAGCCTGGAAAGTTCCTTGGTGTAGATGTCATCGTCTTTGTACTGCATAGCGTATTTAGCCAGGGTGTGGGAGAGCAGAATGCTGATGTTTTTCGGGGCATCGGAGGCGGGCTGCTTGGATTCTTCCTTGCTGCTGCATGCTGAGACTACTGTAACGGCTAATAACGAGACCGCCATCAAACAGGCTAACCTTTTTTTCTCAAATACGTTTCTCATAACATACCCCTTTCAGACCACAATGGATTTGCTTGACTCACAATCACTATAGGCGGGGGGAGGTGTGATCCGCAATTATCAAATGTGTTACAGCGGCCTTCACTTAATGATAAGAAAATGAGCGGTGCTGATTACTGCTTGAAGAGCCTACTCCGACAAGGATTGATCGCGAAATTTGCCGGGGGACGCTTGGGTAATTGTTCGGCAGAATGGGAAAAGGTGAAACTGGAGAGGTTGTCTAGGTTAAGTGGACAGGAGATCCGTTATATTCATCCAAAAGCACACTTTGCAGGTTTGAGCGGACACAGTGATGTTATTCCTGCAAAATGGGGTCTTTTGGAGTGATATCATGTCCCAGAGGGACGGAACGTGTATCCTCGAACAGGCCAAAAACGGGGCTTTCGGAGCAAATAACGGAACCAGTGTCCGCATCTAGCTTGGCAATCTAACGTCCTCATAACAGCATAGTGACGGACAGGTCATAACTCGTCCAGAATGGGAGGCAATAACAGTCAATGCTTAATGCTGTGCCCGCACTCCGCCAAAAGGAATCGGGCGTAGTTCATCCGGGTTTGCTTGTGATAGTCCAGCGGCGTCACCCCATAGTGCAACTTGAATAGGCAGCGAAGGTACTTCTCCGACAGCTCGGCCGTCTCGGCCAATTGCACCGGAATGTATCGCTCCTGAGGGTTCTCGTCTATGAAGCGCTTCACCTTCTCCAGTCGACTATCCTGCTGATTGACAGTTTGGGGGTGCATGCATTCTAAATATAGTTTCATCAGGAGCTCATGGATTTGCTCCCAATATCGATCAAGAATAAGGATTGAGTTTGTAGTCGCTGGGCTTTACTCCAATTTTTTTCTCGAATATTTTGCTGAAATATTTGGGGTCCTTATATCCGACCTGTGAGCTGATTTCATACACCTTGAGATCCGTGTCCTGCAATAAGCTTTTGGCCTTTTCCAGGCGAGTATTGGTTACATAATTTAGAAAGGTATCATCGGTTTTTTTCTTGAAGAGCTGGCTTAAGTAACTGGGATTCAAATAAAAATGCTCAGCCGCGGAGACGATGGAGATATTCTCCGTATAATGCTCGTCAATGTACTTTTTAATGTCTTGGATCATACCTGATTGCTGCTGAGGTTTTCCTTGTTGTTCACGGAAGGGGGGGAGTACCCGATTGAGTTCTTCCGGGGTGTCATCGCTCAATGTTTGCTTACTCATAAGCGCCGCATAAAGCATGGATTGTGCTTGCAAGTCTGCGAGCTTCGCCTTCTCGTGTCTTCTTGCTTCTATTCTTGTTATCGTCGCTAGAATGCTATTCTCCAATTCCTGCTCATCCACCGGTTTAAGGATGAAGTTGTTAATACCCAGTTGGATGCCTTTCTGCGTGTATTGAAAATCGGAATAACCGCTAAGGACGATAAAATGAATAGGGGAGGCCATTTTGTTTAGAACCTCGATCATTTCCAGACCATCCATGTAAGGCATTTTAATATCGGTAATTACTATGTCAGGCAGTGTGTCCTCGATTAATTGCAACCCCATTTCACCATTATAAGCGATGCCGGCAACCGTGCAGTTCAGTCGTGTCCAATCGATGATCTGCGTTAATCCTTCCGTTATCTTGAACTCATCATCGATCAATAAGACTTTATACATTGTAGAACCCACTCCTCTAGTATTCATTGGTTGTTTAGGGGGAAAGTTAATGAAATTGTCGTTCCTCGGCCTGGTTCAGAATCGATCGTGATGCGTAGAGCTTCGCCATAATGCAGGAGCAAGCGCGTGCTTATGTTTCGTAACCCCAAAGATTCCGAAGGTGTGATGTCGATCTCGCGTTTGTTCAACAGGTCACGAATCCCCTGTACCATCTGTTTCGTCATTCCCTCCCCGTCGTCCCGAATGTTCACCACATTTTCGTTGTCGGTGCAATAGCCTTCGATTGTAATCGTGTAATTACGATCATGTTTGAGAAAGCCGTGCATGATGCTGTTTTCAATCAAGGGCTGGAATACAAGCTTGGGAAAGTGGACCTCATATAATGGATATTCCAGGTCAACGCACAGTTTGAAGCGTTCATTGAAGCGAATATTTTGCAAGGCTACATAAATTTCAATGTATTCGATTTCGTCGCGAATTCGGTTGGGTTGATTCGATTTGCTCAAGGCGAGTTGAAAGAGCTTGCCGAGTTTTTTGATCATTTCAGCGACCGTAGGCGAGTGGTTTATCTGTGCCTCCATACGGATCGATTCCAAGGTATTGTTCAGCCAATGCGGATTGATCTGATTTTGCAGAGCTAGATATTGGGCTTCGTTTTGTTTGATTTTGGACGCATATACATCCTCGATCAAATGCTTGATTGTTAGAATCATCTCATTGTAATGACGGGTCAACACACCGAACTCGTCTCTTCTAGTTGAATGCGGAATGATCCGGTAACGGCCATACTCTACGTGCCTCATACTGGAGATCAGGCGATGAATCGGTTTCGTAATATGATAGCTGATCCAGATGGAAGCCGGAGCAATCAGGATCAGAACGAATAAGGTGACCAGGAGGGATAGGTTCTTATAGCGTTCTAAGTTTTTGTATAAATTGTTCTTCGGTACGTGAATGGTGACGCTGATTCCCGTTGCTGGAGAACGGTTCGTAGTGCTTAATATGGAGCCCTTCTGATCGGATGACGAAGCCGGTGATGGGGCATCCGTTCCCGGATAGTCCGGAATAATATTGAATAGGAGCTCCCCGCTCTTGTTGTGGACGGATACCTGTGCCTCATATTGTTGGTTTAAGTTGAATAAATGAGCGTCCAGGGAAATGAGGCTGCGAGAGGAAAGCTCGAAAAGAATAATCCCGGCTTTCTCGCCTTGTTGTGTTTTGATGAGCCGTCCCGCCGTAAATACGTCAAACTCTCGTTCTTTGATCGTAGTCTGGCCATAGTAGGGGGTCAACGTAAGCTGCCCGCCTGCTTGAATCACTTCCTGAAACCAACGTTGATTGGACAACATAGCGTAATCGGATTCTATTTTCATAGTGCCCGTGGAATAGATGTTGCCCTCATTACTAATGATCATAACGCCTTCGACAAATGGCAATTGGTCGGCAAACCGCAGCAATTGACGGGAAATGGACAAGTTGTGGTCGATACGCGCCCCGGTAGAATAGGTGGACTCTTTCTGCAGATAAGCAAGCATAGCATAATCACTGAACAACGTCCGGGAAGTATAGTCGACCTGCATGACATAATTGTTGATCGTGGTGTTCAGTTGGGACACATACAATTGAATGAAATCGGCAGAAGCGTTTTGTATCGTGTTCTTCCCCTGGGAATACAAGAGCTGGATCACAACCAGGATCGGAATCACGCATAGGAACAAGAAGTATAGGAACAATTTTTTAGAGTAACCGATGTATAAGACGCTTTTCCATATACGCAGCAGCATGTGCACTCCTCGTTTCTTGCTTCATTATAGAAGATAACTTTCGGGGCGACAAGACTGTTGAAAGCGCATACTAATGGATGTCCTACCAAATGCTAAAGAATGTCTCATACCCCATGTGATAGGCGGATGATATGATGAAGGACGTAATCGAAATGGAGCAGAACACAACAAGAAGGCAGGGTGAACGATAGTGCTTACCGTAAAAAAAACATATGGAGGAAAGGAAGGGTGGGCGAGAAATTTTCGCAAATATTGGCAGCTCTATTTGATGGTCCTTCCAGGTGTAGCCTTTATTATTATGTTTCGCTATATTCCGTTGGCGGGGATTATAATAGCGTTTCAAGACTATATGATTTTTAAAGGAATAGGGGCCAGTCCATTCGTAGGATTTAAACATTTCGAATCCCTTTTTGCCTACGCGCAATTTCGGAGAGTGTTGAAGAATACGGCAATCATCGGTTTTTACAACATTATCTTTGTTTTTCCAGTTCCGATTCTCTTGGCTTTGATGTTTAATGAGCTCAAAAACATGATATATAAAAGAACGCTGCAAACGATTTACTATATTCCTCATTTTTTTTCTTGGGTCATCATTTCCGCGCTTACCTTTGATTTTCTCTCTACCTCGGGGGTTGTCAACTCGATTCGCGGAGTATTCGGATTAGAGCCTTTCTTATTTATGCAGAGCGAAGCGTACTTTCGTTCTATCGTGATCCTAACAAGTATTTGGAGGGAAGCCGGGTGGGGAACGATCATCCTGCTTGCCGCGATTAGCGGCATCAATCCCGAGTTGTACGAAGCATCTATGGTTGACGGGGCGGGCAGAATCCGGCAAATGTTTACGATTACTCTGCCCCTGCTTATACCTACCATTGTTGTACTGCTACTGCTTAATATAGGCGGCTTCCTGGATTTAAGCTTCGAGCAGATTTATAACCTGCTGACCCCTTTGACCTTTCCAGTTGGGGATGTAATCGATACATATGTATATCGAGTCGGGATCACGCAAGGGCAGTACAGCTCAACAACGGCAATCGGCCTTTTTCAATCGTTGATCGGCTTTATATTGGTCTTCTTCTTCAACAGCTTGGCGAGGAAATACCAAGAGGAAGGGAGTATGTGGTAGTGAGCAGGCTACATGAAAAAAAAGGCGATGTATTATTTCGGTATGTAAACGCAGGTATTCTCGGACTATTTTCCATTCTGATGCTTATGCCCTTCGTAGTTTACTTTTGGCCCGTGCAGTTTACGCTGGAATCTTGGTACTACGTGCTGAAGCAGGGGCCCTTGTGGAACTCGTTTCTTATTACGATCTTCGTTACGGTGGCAGGTACCTGTCTATGTTTGCTGGTTACTTCCCTGTTTGCTTATCCGTTAACGAAAAATGAGTTTAAATTAACCAAAGTATTGATGATCATGATCGTAATTACGATGATTTTCCGCTACCCGATTATTCCTTACTTTTTGGCGCTCCGGTCTTATGGCTTGTATAATTCCTTCTGGGTGCTTATCGTGCCTTACACGGTTTCGGCATTTAATCTGATAATTATGAGGACCTTTTTCAAGGGTCTGCCCAAAGAGTTGGAAGAGGCTGCGCAAATAGAAGGCTGCAATTATTTTCAGTTATTGTTTAAAATTGTCCTTCCATCCTCCAAAGCTGTATTGGCTACGCTCGGCATTTTTTATGCGGTAGGTATCTGGAATCAATTCATGCATCCGTTGTTGTTCATAGAGAATCCTTCCTTATACCCGCTGCAATTAAAGCTCAGGGAATACGTTGTTAATACAGATATGGTGTCGGGAGGACTTAGCATGGTGTTGCCGTACAACAATCAAACCTTGCAGGCGGCCACCATCATATTTGCCACATTGCCGATTCTGCTTGTTTATCCCTTTATGCAGAAGCATTTTGTGAAAGGCGCTATGCTCGGTTCAGTGAAATGATAGGTTCGGAGTAACACAGTTCTTCAACTGTTTACCATATACGAAGAGAAGGTGGGATCCAAGCTATGCAAAAGAATAGAAAAAGCAACAATAGCAAGCCGTTCAAATTGTTCCTCGTCACGCTTCTGGCTACGACCGCGATTGTAGGTTGCTCCAAATCCGGGAGCGAATCTTCCACGGAGACACCCAAAGTGACGGCGGTGGCAACGCCCAAAGAAACGCCTTATATCGAAATATGGGGCAATTCAGGAAATTTCAAAAATGCGATCAAGAAAGATTCGCCTTATTCCAAGTGGATGATCGAAAAGGTAGGAGTCGGGTATCATTCCCCCTTGGTTCCTTGGGAGGGAGGGACGG
>JARBUQ010000065.1 GCA_029239545.1 Paenibacillus sp. | reverse complement strand
AATTTTTTGCGGTCACTTATGGTCTGATCCCGCCATAAATGGTTTCGGCATACGTTATTAAATCATTTAGCGAATCAAAGGGAATTTGTCCTATCCATCCCTCTTCAACTGCAATAAGATCTTGGACATAAAGTCGTAGATCGAACGAAGATTTGTAAAAGTATTTTTCTATCAGTTCCACGACATACATGAATCCTTGTGGATCAATTCCTCATGCTTTTCAAAGGTGAACTGAATCATATCGTTAAGAATAGCTAATCCATGAATATCATGTACCATTGCTGTTCTTGCCTCTTTTACCAGCCCTTGATAATTTGGAAGAAGGCTGTGTACATCTCCATGATAAGCATTTTCGCACCCCCAGGTTCATTTCCAATCAAATTTTTCGCCGTCACTTATGGTAAGGTTCCCCCCGCATAATCCTATAAGCCCGATAAACCTGCTCAACCAGCACCAACCGCATCAACTGATGCGGCAGCGTAATCCGGCCGAACGACAGCTTGCTGGCCGCGCGCCTCAGCACGGCGTCGTCGAGACCCAGCGAGCCGCCGATGATGAACGCGAGCTGGCTGCGGCCGTAGGTGCCGAGCAGCTCGACGTGGCGCGCGAGCTCCTCCGACGACCAGGTCTCGCCCTCGATCGCGAGGGCGATGACGTGGGTGTCGTCGCTCTTGATCGCCGCGAGGATGCGCTCTCCCTCGCGCTGCTTCACTTGCGCTTCCTCGGCAGCGCTCAGCCGCTCAGGCGCCTTCTCCTCGGCGACCTCGACGATCTGCAGCTTCGCATAAGGCGTCATGCGCTTCACGTACTCAGCTATGCCGGCTACCAGATATTTTTCCTTAAGCTTGCCTACCGCTATAATTTGAATAAACAATGCTGCCCACTCCTTTACGATCCACACTCAACACACAGACAACCCACAACAAACCGCACTTTTCACACCACTCCCCTAAGCTGCGCGAGGTGCAATTCCGCATCCAACTAGGCAACAACAAAAAGAGGAGCACCCACTTACTCGGCCTCCCCCCACCCATTCAAATAACCAGATACTTGGGAGGCTCTTTACACCGCTCACAATGAGCCGGCGGCTCCCATGCCGTAAACTTCACTTCGTTCAAGTCGTAGATGTCCGGGGCCTCCTCATACTCATCCACGAACATATCCAAAGCAAGCTCAATATGCTCTTTACAAACCACAAACATGCATTTACTCCTCTTTCCTCTCAGTAAGCACCAGTGTTACAGTCGCTTTCTTGCCAGCCCGGTAATAGGTGATCTTCAGACTATCGCCTATCTTCTTTTCCAAATACAAATACTGCCGCAGCATCAGATTCGTGGATACCGTTTTGCCATCCAGCTCCGTAATCACATCATTCGCCGCCAGACCCGCTTCCTTGGCCGGTCCCAGTGCATCCATGACGATAAGACCATTTTTCACCGTTTCGGGCAGTTTTAATCCCTCGATCCCTGTATAGGAACGCAGAGAATCGGTAGTAACCCCCAGATAAGGCCGCTTCACCTTGCCGTACTTGATCAAGCTCTCAATCGTTTCCTTCGCCTTATTAATCGGGATTGCGAATCCTAGCCCTTCTACGCCTGTCTCCGATACTTTCATACTATTTATCCCTATGACCTTGCCCTCCAGGTTGACTAACGCGCCGCCACTATTGCCTTGGTTGATCGCAGCATCCGTCTGAATCACATCCATCTCCCAGTCGTAGCTTCCATCATTGGCAAAAGAAATCGGGATAAGGCGATGCGGCGAGCTGATTACTCCAACGGTAGTGGTCTGTGAGAAGCCGAGTCCCAGCGGATTCCCAATTGCAATGGCAGTTTCACCGGACTGCAGCTTCTCCGAATCTCCGAATTCCGCGATCACCTTGATGCCATCCGCATCCATCTCTAGCACAGCCAGATCGGTAATCATATCCCTGCCTTTAATCTCGGCCTTCTTATGCACCCCATTAGCCAGTACCACCTCGACCTGAGTCGAATTCTGAACCACATGGTTATTGGTCACGACATATGCCTTATTCCCATTCTTCTCGAAAATAACGCCCGAGCCGATGCCTATCATCTGAGCTTGATTCTTATCGGTCTCCTTGCCTGCGCTAATGATGCTTACAACAGTCGGCTTCACCATATTGACGGCTTTCACCACGGTATCACTGCGCCACTGCATATAATCATTATTAGCCATTGCAGGCGCTGCCACAGGCTCATCCTTATACCCTGCACTACCCGTCAGACCTACTACCGCCCAGATCACGGTCGCTGCTAGCAGCACTCCTGCACCTGCTGTTGTAGCGACAACACCGACTTTGTATGGGCTTGTCATGCTTCGCTTGGTCCAGCTGCTCTTCCAGGGAGCCGTCTTTCGAACCTTCGTCGTGTAGAAGTCATCGTCAAACAAACTCATTGCCGCTCTCTCCCTTCAAGGACTTTCTATGAAAAATAATGCTCTGTCACGAATGACAGCACGCTCATTTGCCTACACTAATAACTAACACACTAATTTAAACGTACAAATAGATTCTAAATCTATAAAGTCTATCATACTATGATACTAGATTCCTTGAAGAAGAGCGAGAGATGACAAAAAAAGGAGAGATGATTCCATGAATCGAATCCATTCCCACATGCAGGAAGTCAATATGATCGCCAAGCTTGCCGACCTGAAGGAGGAGCACTACCGCAACAGCTTGCTGATTAGCGCCATGATGGAGTTGTTGATAGATAAAGGCCTGCTGCACCGACAAGAAATTGAAGCCAAAATGACAGAGCTCGACTCCCTTATGACTCAGGGGACAATTTATCCCATTTCGTAGGGCGGTCGAAGTATGTATCCATCAGCTTCACCTTTCGCCCCTCCGCCGAAAATCCACCGTCTTCTAATACATTATTCACGGTTAGTTTGGCCAAGTCCATTAAATTATGATCCCGGCTCAAATGTGCCAAATATACCGATTCTGTTCGTTCTGATATAATCTCGCAAAGCGCCTCACCGGCTGCTTCATTGGACAAGTGCCCCGTGTCCCCCATAATTCGCCGCTTAATGTTCCACGGATAGTGGCCGACACGGAGCATCTCAATATCGTGGTTCGACTCCAGGATAAGAGCGTTTGAATCCGAGATCTTCTCCTTCACCTTGCTGCTTACATAACCTAGATCTGTTGCCAGACTGAGCTTCTGTTCTCCTTCATAGAAACAATATCCAACCGGATCAGCAGCATCATGGGAGATAGAGTAAGATTCAATCTTCAGCGAGCCAAAACCGAACTCCAGCAGCTCCCCTTGCTCCATTACCTTCTTCTTCTCATCCGCAATTTCCCCAAGCTGCTTGTTCAGTGCTTCCCAGGTCTTCTCATTCGCATATACAGGGAGATCATACTTGCGAGCTAACGCCCCTACTCCCTTTATGTGGTCACTGTGCTCATGAGTGATCAGGATCGCGTCCAGCTCTGTTCCCGAAACGTCTCGTTCCAGCATCAGCTGTTCTATCTTCTTCATACTGAGCCCTGCATCGACTAACACCTTCGTCTGCTCATTCGCAACAAGCAGAGAGTTCCCCGTCGATCCGCTGGCCAACACCGTATATCGCAATGTCATGACGTTCTCCTCTTATCCATACGTATCCACTTTATTTCACTGCAGCGCCACGGCTGCTCTGTACACTTTCAACATCGCCCCGGAAACCATGCACATAATACAGATCACCGCCCTCAACAGCTACTCGCCATGTAGGGACAAGCAATCGTTTCTCCGAGTCGAATATTTGGCCGTGATAGCCTAGCCGAACATCCTGAATAACCGCACCATTCTGCAAATATTTCTCCGTCAACGTTCGCAGCACCGTATAAGCTGCAATAACCTTTTTCTCTTCTTTATCATCAGCGGCAGCTTCTACCTCTACGTAAGTCTGCTTATAAGCGCTGATCTCTCCATTGGTCATGAACAGCTCGAGATTCACATCAAACATCGGATATTCACCGTGGATTTGATTCATCATGTAAAGGCCGTCCTTGCCTGATAGAGGATCATATCGGTAATCTTCGGAATTAGCAATAGGGCTATCCGTCAAATCCTTAAGGGTCCCTTTACTAATAAAACGATTATACTTGAGCGGCTCGGCCAGCACGATCTTCCTGCCGAAGCTCTGCCCTTCGACCCATTTTACCACAATCTCTTTCATCTTGGGTACGTCTTTGGGAATCTCGGTGTCCAGTCGAATACCCCGTGTCTGCATTAATTTATTGAGCTCTACAGCTTGATCCGCCGACACCTTTTTGTCCCCGATCAGCCACTTATTCGCCCACAGCTCATACCCTAACGTCAAATTCAGGAGCAAGAAAGAGAGAATCAATATTGTTTTGGCTCGTCCCCAGTCCATTATTTCCCCCCTCCTTCTTCCTCTTCTGCACCGCCTGCGCTATTCCCGCGCCTATGCAAAAAGTTGTTATTTCATCAATTCATAGGTTCCGTCCCTGTACTCAATCGCCCATACCGGGTTCAAATCCATATACTTCTCCAGCACCACTGGCTGATAAGCCGGGTATACAGCAATGATCGCGGACCGCTTAGGGGAAGCCGCCAACCAATCATCGAGCGACTTTCCACCTCGGATGGTCGTCAAGCTGCGTTCAAGCGTCCGACTGCCCAGAGTGAGCATGGAACGGTCGTAAGTGGCTACTACCCCTTTTTGCAGCACCAGCTTAATTAATCCGAAGCCTTCTGATCTCTCACTCATGATAGGGTAGGAGTCAAAATATTGGCGAAATGTGAATTGTTGTCTTCCAAACATCGGATTCTGGGGAATTGTCTTAACCGCGAATTGTCCATTCCATCCCCCATGCTGATTCACGAAGGCTACCGCCGAATTCAGATTCTCCTTAACGTCATTGCGACTCTCCACAGAAGGAATAGGATCGGTGTAGCTCATCCACATCTGATCGTTCTTGATCTGCAGTCCGCGCTTTCCATCTGTATAGATTTGCGAGCCATCTCGATTACCGAAATTCTTCGTATTACGAGG
This sequence comes from Paenibacillus sp., assembly GCA_029239545.1. Lineage (GTDB taxonomy): Bacteria > Bacillota > Bacilli > Paenibacillales > NBRC-103111 > Paenibacillus_AA. Next base: position 15,043 of record JARBUQ010000065.1, on the reverse strand, counting down.
ATCAACGAACAAAGTCTTGGTGAACTGCTCAACCGTCATAGGCTCGTACGGGATCCTGAATTTCGTCATCTCGATTGGCGTATCCGGCAAGTAAATTTCGCCATCCTTGGTGTGGTAAGTAGTCTGAAGCTCATTGAATCCTACATACCCTTCAATATCTTTGTTGTTCAGATCTGCTCTGGCCTCGTAAGTGTTATATTCCGTCAGGAAATATGTTTTCACATCTTCCTTGACATCCTTCGTATAAATCCAGATGCGGTCCACCAGCTCATTATCAAGCGGCAAGTCCCCTTTCAGAAGGAACAACGTCTTAAGCACACTGAACGGGATGCCTGCATTGAACCGGATCTCCACACCCGGCTGCTTATTACGAATTTCCTCCCACTCCGCAACTGCAGTAACCGACGCGGATCGACGGAAGCTGTCGAATGTTCGTTTCTTCAGAGATTCGAAGATAAGGCTGTAGAATCGATTATTCGGATACAGAACGGTATGAGTTTCTTTGCCGGAATGTAAAATAATATTTTCAGGAAACAACAGCTCGTCTATGGATACCTTCGTCCCTATTGCATCTGCCTCCACATACTCGTTCTGCTTGGTAGCACCTTGGCGCGGCTCTCCGAATACAAGGAGGTAGGTCTGCACCAAGCTCGAAATAATAAGCAGGGTCAATAGGATCGACTTCAGTTTTCCCATCATATCGTTTCACCCTCCCACTTCTGCAGCGGCAGAGTAAACGTAACCTTGGTGCCCTTGTTGTACTCCGAATCCAGAGCAATCAGGCCTCCATGAGCCTTGACTATTTCCCGGGCAATGGACAGCCCTAACCCGGTACCGCCCATACTGCGGGAACGCCCTTTATCCACCCTATAGAAGCGGTCAAATATTCGGGTGAGATCCTTTTTCGGAATTCCAATACCATTATCCTGGACGAGGAACTCAATCCAATTGGGATCAATTTTTTTGCTATGAATTTGGATGAAGCCACCCTCGGACGTATATTTGATCGCATTCGACACAAGATTATCCAATACCTGATCAATCTGATCACGATCAAGCTTCACTTCACCGATCTCTGCATCCACGCTTATCGCAATTTGGATATTCTTCTGCTGAAGCTGGAAGGAGAATCGATCCGCAACCTCCTCCAGCATCTCTGGCAAATGAGTTCGAACCTTGGATAACTGGGCTTTACGTGAATCCAGACGTGACAGATGCAGCAAATCATTCACAAGTCGAATCATTCGCTCTGTCTCATTGCGCATAACTCCGACGAATCGATGAGCTAACACCTTGTCTTCTACAGCACCATCATCTAATGCTTCCAAGTAGCTTTTAATCGTAGTAAGAGGGGTCCTAAGCTCATGTGACACATTAGCTACGAATTCCCGTCTTGCCTGCTCCAGCTTCTCCTGCTCCGTAACATCCTGCAGCACCGCAATCGTGCCTGCGTCCGTCCCTTTATCTCTTCGATAGATAGGGGTGAACATGATTCTTAACGTAACCGGCTCGTCATCGTCATCATCTCCGACATGAATAAGCGCGATTTGCTGCTGTCCATGGGTATGGGACTCAACAGCTTCACGAGGCATCCCAAGGATCTCCCATACTTCCTGATAGCGAATATCCTCATTTCCAATCCGCAGCATCTGCCTCGCTCTACGGTTAATAACGATTACTTTCCCTTGATCATCCGATGCAATAACTCCGTCATTCATATTGGACAGAATCGAAGAAAGCTTCTCTTTCTCCTCTTCATTGAGCGCTAACGCTTCCTTCAACCTATCGGTCATATAGTTAAAAGCATTACCCAGTTGACCGATCTCATCCGGCCCTTTGACACGTACCACTTGATTGAAATTACCCTCTGCCATAGCCGTAGCTTGCTTCGTAATCTCCTTGATCGGATTCGTAATCGTGTGGGACAGAATCACTCCGAGACCTGCTGTGAGAATTAAAGCGAAGATCGTCCCAGTAAGGAAAATCTGATTGATCCCGTTCATCGTTTTGTACAAAGGCTCCATAGAAGCGACAATATACACAACCCCGATTACCTTGGAGTCGTTCCCCACGGGCTGAGCAACAATCTTCTTCCTCTCACCGTTGGTATCAATGAATTCGGATTCGTTGTCTCTGATCCCCTGAAGTGCGGATATGACCTCAGCCTGAGTCGTTTTTTGACCGACCCTGGCGGAATTGCTCTGCAAAGAGGTGCTGAGCACGAACCCATTTGCATCAATAATCTGAATCTCTGCCGCACTAATGTCGAACAGGCTGTTCACGATAACGTTCAGGTCGGCGATGGACTTCTTCCCTTCCTGACCTGCAGCCGCATCTTGATTCTCAGTTAAAAAATCAGGCACGAATTCTGTAAGCAGTCTTGCCTGTGAATTAAGCGAAGCCGAGAAGTTATCGATGAACGATCGCTCCATGGCCCTAACAAAATATACACCTATGAGCTGCATCGCGATTAGAATGAGCAGCACATAGATGATGATTAAACGGATTTGTATGGTCTGGAACAGCTTCATACCTTTCATTCTTGGCCCTCCCGGCCTAGACCGGCCCCCCGGTTCTCGGATTTCGCATCATGTACCCTAGTCCCCGGCGAGTCATAATATACTCCGGTTTGCTCGGATCATCCTCTATCTTCTCACGCAGACGACGAATGGTAACATCTACTGTGCGGACATCACCCAAATATTCGAATCCCCAAACCGCTTGCAGCAAATGCTCCCTGGTCATCACCCGACCGCAGTTCTTTCCCATATAATAGACCAGCTCATACTCACGATGAGTCAGATCCAGAGGCTGACGGTCCTTGTACACGATATACATATCACTATCGATCATAAGCTTATGAATACGCAGGCCAGTAGGCTCTGCCGCTTCTTGCTGCGATTGGATTGATTTGTTCTGCCTGCGCAGATGCGCCTTAACCCGTGCCAGCAGTTCTCTCGAACCGAATGGTTTCGTTACATAATCGTCGGCCCCTAATTCCAATCCCAATACCTTATCCAGCTCTGAATCCTTGGCAGTAAGCATGATAATGGGGATATCTCGCTTGGCGCGAACCTCTCTGCATACATCCATTCCATCTTTCACGGGAAGCATTATATCTAATAGAATCAGGTCAGGTTCCTCTGAGAAAGCCAGCTCAACAGCCGTTCCCCCATCAAAAGCGCACACTACCTGATAGCCTTCTTTCTCCAAATTAAACTTTAGGATATCTGCAATAGGTTGCTCGTCGTCCACTACCAGGATTTTCCCGTACACTCGCGATCACCGTCCTGCTTTTCTTTTCATTCTATCACACATGACCGCCCATTCCCATTTGATCTAATTAAAAAAGAGGCCGAATAGCGACAATTAGTCACTACCCAACCTCTGGAACACCTGTTTCAAAATCAACTTATTGCGTTAATACATAATAATGGCAATTACTCTTGGTTGAAGCCTGTTAGTTGAAAGGAATTATCTGGATAAAAATTTCATCGGGTTCTCTGCTGCACCGCTTCTCTGAACTTCAAAATGCAAATGCGTACCTGTAGAGTCCCCAGTGCTGCCCATTAATGCGATTTTCTCGCCCTTCTCTACAACACTGCCCTTCGAGGTGTAGAACTGGCTTAAATGACCGTATATCGTACGGTAGCCGTTCTGATGATCAATGATGACTTGTTTCCCATAACCATCGCCCTTGTCTCCTACATAGATGACAATTCCATTATCCGATGCCATGATATTCTTATTACCCGTTATATCAATACCCTTATGCATCTTACCCCAGCGCACACCGAAGCTGCTCGTTATGTTCGGGCTTAGCACAGGCCAAGTGAACTTGCCGGTTCCTTCACCAAGAATAACCTTGGTTCCCTTCTTAACTACAGCAGACTCAGCAGGCTGAAGGATCTCCTCATTGAGCAGCTGCTCATTCGTGAGATATCCGTTCTCCTTCGTCAATTGGAACGTTGCTTTCTTAAGCCCATTCACGCCAGCCTTGATCGTCTCGGTCTGACCTTGACGCATATTATCGTCTTTCTCATAGATCGTGTCATATTGAATTTCTTGATTCTCTACGACCTTCTCAATCGTTCTGACGGTTAACGCCGGCTTCAGAATCGTGACGTCCAACACTTGACCTACTTTAATCTTATCGTCTTGAATCCATGGGTTCTTCTCATAAATCAACTGTTTAGGAATGCTGAGCTTCTTAGCTATACATCCTACACAATCACCTTGCTCCACCGTATACTTGGAAGGAGCGACATCGCCTGTCTCCAACCGACTCAGCATTACTTTCGGATCGGTTAGCTGATCCGGCTTAATCTCCTTGGTGTTCATCACGATCGGCTCCACGAAATCAACCGATTCCACAACAGGCTGACCAATCTGTGGCTCTGCCTTCGCTGATAAGATGCTTACTGCTCCTGCTGCCTTAGTCTGCGGCACATACTTTTGCTTGATCTGAGCGAGGATCTGTTCGGCTGCTTCCCTGTCCTTGACAAGACCCACTGGCTTGCCGTTCACAACCACTTCCACGCCAATGGCTCTGGCGACTAGGAGATTGTTGACTCCATCAATGGCTGCTGCGTCATCACTCGATAAATTGAAAGCCTTTTCAGCTTTGTAGTTGACCTCTTCGGAATTCAGGACCATATGTACATTGGGATTATTTACCTCTAGATCCTTGTACTTGCCCACAATGAAATCCTCAATCACTTTCGGATCGCTCACGGTACCGGCCTGTTGAGAACCGACGTACACATGATATACCTCATACGTGTGAAGCTTCACATATTGGTTACCGCCTATTGAAACAGATGCCAGCAGCCCAAGGGCACCTACACCTTTCAATAAACGAAGCCTGTACGCTCTAAGAATGGAAATTGCGTGATGAAGAGGCTTTCGATCCTTGATTGGTTCAGTCAAGCTTGTGCCGCGGGTCGATGTGAAAGCGCGCTTGGATTTCTCCCACACTCCCTTTACCCACTCGGTTGCCTTGATTGAGTTCATGTTTCTCTCCTCTTACCCGTTATTGAAACTTGGCAGATTTCGACAATATAATGCTGACGCCAATGTTTCTACTTTACCACAGCTAGTCTACTATTTTCAACCGCTGGGACTAAAGTCATAACTTATGCGTTCGAAAAGCCGCACCAGCTATGAATCCAGCCATAACTGCTGCATCCCGAAGACCCAGCAATTATGGGTAAAATTAAAGGAGAGGATCGCGAAATGTTGCAAAATGTATCCTATTATTCATATTTTTGTAGAATGGTAAGAAGCTGCTTGTATTCCTCCGGCTTCAGATGCTGTTCCACGATCTTCTCCACCTTCACAAGCTCCTCAGATGTAATCCCGTCTTCAACAAGCACCGAGATTGTCTGCATATCTTCTTGAGGAAGTCGTGACAATGCCTCAAAGATTATCGTCTTGTCTTCATCCGATAACTGTTCCTTCTTCGTCCGGAACTGCTCCTCCGACAGCACCAAAGCTTGCTCTTGTAATTGATTTGAATTCGTCCTCGCACTGCTTCCCGCTTGTGCCCATGCTGCGACAGAATCCTCCTTCCCTGCTGAGGGAGTCTCACCCGAACTTTGGGCTGAGGTCGATGCCGATTCGCTCTGAGGATTAGCCTCCCCCTGACCCAATATATTCGACTTCCCCCACAGACTGACCAAAAAATCAGAAATTTCGAAAGGTTTCTCCGAAATTTGCAGATTATAAGGCTTCAAAAGCTGTGTAATATAGCTGTTCACAATATATCCTGTCGTAATAACCGAGATGCTGCTTATCAAGATCGCACTCACAAGCAGCTTGCTTAACCAACCCACCAGCTTCATGTTGATTTCCCACCTTCTGCGCTTCCTAGAAGCGATATCCCACTTTATCCATCCAGTATTGACGGAATCCACGGGGTTTAAAAGGAAACCACGCAAAAAAGAATCTCCGCCGACGGCGAAGATTCTCGAATGATGCAACGTATTTCAAGATTTATGAATAGATGGGTTGAACCAGATTCGTCTGCTCACGGTTCCGTCCTACCGAGAAGATGGCAATCGGTATCCCTGTAAGCTGCGATACACGCTCCAGATAACGTCGAGCATTGTCAGGAAGGTCATCCATCGTCTTCACTTGGGAAAGGTCCTCCTGCCAGCCTGGGAACTCCTCATAGACGGCTTCGCATTCTGAGAGCACATTCAAGCTTGCCGGATAGTAGTCAATAACCTCTCCGCGATAAAGGTAGCTTGTGCAGATTTTTACGGTATCCAATCCCGATAATACATCGATGGAGTTAAGCGACAGACCGGTAATTCCGCTAACACGGCGGGCATGTCTCACGACGACGCTGTCGAACCAGCCAACGCGGCGAGCACGTCCTGTTGTAGTACCGTACTCATTGCCTTTCTCACGAATCCAGGCACCTGTGTCATTGTTCAGCTCAGTAGGGAATGGACCGTCACCTACCCGAGTCGTATAGGCCTTAGCTACTCCGATTACTTGTTGAATCTTGGTAGGGCCTACTCCTGATCCGATACATACACCGCCTGCAGTAGGATTAGACGAAGTGACGAACGGATATGTACCTTGGTCAATATCGAGCATTACGCCTTGAGCCCCTTCGAACAGGACACGCTTGCCGTCATCAATCGCATTGTTCAATACAACCGATGTATCGGTAACATAATGACGCAGCACCTCTGCATAAGCCAGGTACTCGGTCAAGATAGGCTCTACATCCAGCCCCTTCGAGCCGTATACTTGCTCAATGACGCGGTTCTTCTCGGCAACCATCTGACGCAGCTTGCGCTCGAACTCCGAAGCATCCGTCAGGTCAGCCACCCGAATCCCGTTGCGTGCTGCCTTGTCCATGTAACAAGGGCCAATCCCCTTGCGAGTCGTCCCGATCTTGTTCGATCCCTTGCTATCTTCTTCCAGGCCATCTAACAGAAGATGATAAGGCATAATCAGATGAGCGCGATCGCTAATTCTGAGGTTATCGGTCGTATAACCGTTCTCGTGAATATAATTAATTTCTTCAATCAGAGCAGCCGGGTTTAATACCATGCCATTTCCGATCACACATATTTTATTAGAATAGAAAATACCGGATGGAATCAAGTGCAATTTATACTTTTTATTTTGAATTAGAATCGTATGGCCCGCGTTATTACCGCCTTGATAACGAGCAACTACGTCAGCGTTCTCCGCTAAGAAATCCGTGATCTTGCCTTTGCCCTCGTCGCCCCATTGGGTTCCGTTGGGTTCCGACTACAACAACCGTTGACATTCCTCATACCCCCGTAAGGTGGTGTGGAGCACACACCAAGATAAGCCGCACCCGTCGGAGAGCGGCATTATTAAGTTTAACAGTCCCCTATAGCAAAGTCAATAAAAACGAACAATGCCACAAGAGTTCGTGGGATTGTTCGGAATTCGTCCTTATTATGGGCCGACTTGTCCATTAACCGGCCGCTTCTGGCACGTACTGTCGGTCTATGCTCACAAATTTGTTGAAATTCTTCAAGAAAACAAGCTCTACCGTTCCTACTGGTCCATTCCGCTGCTTCGCTATAATAATTTCAATAATGTTCTTCTTCTCGGACTCTTTATCATAATAATCGTCCCGGTATAAGAAGGCTACGATATCCGCATCTTGCTCAATCGATCCGGATTCCCGCAAGTCAGACATCATCGGGCGTTTGTCCTGACGCTGCTCTACACCACGACTAAGCTGCGATAGTGCGATAACCGGCACGTTCAGCTCCCTCGCAATCGCCTTCAATGTCCGCGAGATCTCGGATACTTCCTGCTGCCGATTCTCGCCGCCCTTCCCGCGACCTGCAATGAGCTGCAGGTAGTCAATCAGAATCATGCCAAGCCCTTTCTCCTTCTTCAGTCGACGGCATTTGGCACGAATATCTGCGACCGTCACAGACGGCGAATCATCAATATAGATGTTCGCCTCTGACAGCGTTCCAATCGCCATCGTAAGCTTCTCCCAGTCATCGCCCTCCAGGAAGCCCGTACGCATCCGTGTAGCGTCTACATTGGCTTCCGCGCAGATCATCCGCTGGACAAGCTGCGCGGCGCCCATCTCGAGACTGAAGATGGCTACCGTCTCTTTGGCGCGAACCCCGACGTTCTGTGCAATATTCAGCGCGAACGCAGTTTTACCGACAGAAGGTCGGGCAGCAACAATAATCAGGTCAGAGCGCTGGAAGCCGGAGGTCATCCGATCGAGATCGGTGAAACCAGACGGAATCCCAGTAGCTCCTCCCTTGTGATTGTATAGAAATTCGACACGCTCGAATACTTCCATAAGCACGTCGCGGATCGACACGAAGCCATTGCCTGCCCGCCTGTTCGAGATCTCGAGAATCTTGCGTTCTGCTTCATTCAGCAGATCGCTGACTTCTTCTCCCCCGGCATAACCGTTGCTCACGATCTGCGTTGCTGTCCGGATCAAACGGCGCAGCATAGACTTCTCTTCTACGATCTGCGCATAGTAGTCCACATTAGCAGCCGTTGGGACTGCATTGGCAAGCGAAGTCAAGTACGATACGCCGCCAATGTCCTCCAACTGCTGCTTGTCCTGCAGCTTGGCGGTTAGCGTGATCAGATCGACAGGCTCATCCTGCTGCCCCAATTCTTGCATAGCAGCGAAGATATGCTGATGAGCCGTTCTGTAGAAGTCTTCGTCGCTTACACGCTCCAATGCTGTGACAAGCGCTTCGCTATCAAGCAGAATCGCTCCCAATACAGCTTGCTCGGCTTCCAAATTTTGTGGAGGGATGCGGTCGAGAAACATTTCCCCGTTCATGTCCATTTCCTCTCCTTATATCTTGCTCTCTACTTGATAGAGTTACTTCTCTTCTGTAACCTGCACATTAACCTGAGCCGTCACATCGGGATGAAGCTTAATAGAGATCGTAGTCACGCCAAGCACCCGTATAGCATCATTCATAATAATTTTGCGTTTATCGATCGAGAGGCCTTGTTTCTCCATCTCTTCTGCAATTTGTTTGTTGGTGATAGACCCGAATAAACGGCCGCCCTCTCCGGACTTGGCCTTAATTACAATGGTCGTTTCCCCCAGCTTGGCGGCAAGTGTCTGAGCATCTTCCTTCTCTTTGTCCTTACGCTTCTTCTCTGCTGATTTCTGCTGCTCCAATTGTTTTACATTTCCATCTGATGCTAGTGCTGCTAGTTTTTGTGGCAGTAAAAAGTTACGTACATACCCTTCCGACAAATCCTTAACCTCACCTTTTTTACCCTGTCCCTTGACGTCCTTCAGAAAAATCACTTTCATTCGAACAACCCCTCCTCATCATTCATTTGTTTAAGTACCTCTTTCAGCTTCTGCACGGCATCCTCCAGCTTCCCCTCCAACTGAGTCGCTGCATTCGTCAGATGCCCGCCCCCGCCTAACCGCTCCATGACGACTTGCACATTGATCTGCCCCAAAGAGCGAGCGCTGATCCCGATTAAGCCATCTGTTCGCTCGCTGACTACGAAGGATGCCATTATATCGGTCATATTGATCAAAGTGTCTGCCGCCTGGGCAATTAGCAGTTGGGGATATTTACTTCCAGATGCTGTTGCAGCCACCGCGATATGCTCGTACATAATTTCGGCATGTTTGATAACCTCGGCCTTGCGGATGAATGCTTCGAGATCTTCCTTCAGCATCCGCTGAATGAGTCCGGCATCTGCACCATTGCGTCTTAGGAAGGAAGCAGCCTCGAACGTCCTGGCGCCTGTTCGCAGCGCGAAGCTCTTCGTATCCACTACAATTCCTGCAAGCAATACTGTCGCTTCGAGCACCTCCATCGTTAACCGATCCTGGAAGTACTGCAGCAATTCCGTGACCAGCTCGCATGTGGAAGAGGCATAAGGCTCCATGTAGATCAAGGTCGCTTCATTAATGAATTCCTCACTACGGCGATGATGATCGATTACCATAATTCGTTGGGTTTGCTGCAGCAGCTTGGGTTCGGCCACCATTGAAGCTTTGTGAGTATCGACCACTACGGCCAAGCTGCGTGGAGTCGTAATCTGCATCGCCTGCTCAGGTGTTACAAACCACCTGTACAGCCTCTCATCCGATTTGACCGTCTCCATCAGCTTCATAATGGAAGGATTCACGCCTTCCAGGACGATATACCCTTCCTTATGACTGACCTGGACCGCCTTCAGCACACCAATCGCTGCTCCAATGGCATCCATATCGGGGAACCGATGTCCCATTATGATGACTTTATCGCTTTCACGAATCAGATCTCGCATAGCATGAGAGATAACGCGTGCCCGCACGCGTGTGCGTTTCTCCACAGCATTCGAGCGCCCTCCATAGAATGAGAGCCTCTGTCCTACCTTAACCGCCACCTGGTCGCCTCCGCGTCCCAGCGCCATATCCAGGCTCGTCTGTGCCAACTGTCCTATCTCAACCAGGGTATCTCCGCCTGCCCCTATTCCGATGCTAAGGGTCATAGGCACTTTATTCTCGATGGTATTGTCCCGAACATCATCTAGTACATCGAATCGGGATTGCTCTAACAATCGCAGCGACCTGATATTCGTCACGAACAGGAAGCGGTCTGAGGCGGTTCGACGTAAGAATAGCTCGTATTTTTGCGCCCAGCTCGTCAATCCCCCTGTTGTCTTGGCTAACATCAGACTTCTGCTCTGATCATCCATTCCCTGTGTTGCTTCGTCCAGATTGTCCAGCATTACGATTCCGATGGCGATCTTCTCTTCTTCGAAACGTTTGCTGATGACCGTCATCGCTGTAACATCCTGGAAGTACATAAGCCTCTGCTCAGCTTTGATAATCACCTGGAATATATGCTTGCCTACGCTTAGCTCTAACCGTCCGTCCTTGTCTGACTTCCCCTTGAGAGTAGGAAACAGCTCGAGCAAGCTTTCCCCGATCAAGGTTTCCTTGGACAGCAGTTGGGCCATGAACGGGTTGTTCCATTGAACAATCCGCTCTTCATCAAATAATACAATCCCAATGGGCAGCTCGTTGAATACTTCATTGCCCGCTTTCTTGACGCGATGAGACAGGGTAGCCGAGTACTGGTTCAGCTCTTTGCGAAATGCTTTCTCAGCAGCAGCCGTATAATAAACGAGCCCGGCACCCAGCAGCAAGCCTACCGTACCCAGAATCCATTCATAGAACATGAACAGCCCTGACAGGAGGAGAATGACTCCGAATACCCCGTATATATGCAAGCCGTGCCATCGATTCACTAGAAACTTCGGCATAGTGTCGCTCCCTAACCCTATGATGCTTTCTTAAACCGGTCCCGAATTGGAAAAGCTACATCGAACAGGCCCAGCAAGCTTACCAATTGCATCAGAAAGGGGATTAGAATAAGGACAAGAACCCCGATCACAGAAATCGTCTTCGGCACCTTCGTTGACCACCCCCGCTGGGCAGCGATAAAGAACAAGAACCCGAACGCTTGTACAGTAAAAGCAAACATCATAAGCGGCATAATATTTAACAGAATCATAAAAATCATTGAATTGTCCGGGTCTACATATATATAGCTTAAGATCAAAGCAATCAAATAATACCAGATCAGCGAACGCGGCAGCATCCAATCCTTGGCTGGCTTCAATCCGGGAAGGGGTTCCCCGCTTCGAACGAGGAATTTGCGTGCTAACCAGTGAGTAATTACCGTGTAGTACAAAGAGAACCCAATTAAATACAACGGCAATAGCTGGGTCATCACTTGCAGGATCTGATCCAGCAGGTCAGCTGGTACCATACTCTTGAGCTCTGCGGGAAGAGTCTCCATACTATTCTTCATGTAAGCTCTCATCTCGTCGATCACATGAACACCCGACAAGGTCAGGATGAGCAGCAGCAACAACAACTGGGCCAACATGGCCACTACACCGGCCGTCAATACACTTCTCGCGGCTGCCCGCTTCTGGTACATTTTCCCGATCACAACACTTGGAATCAAAAAGAACAGCGTCAGGATAGCAGCTACCGTCCCCAGCAAGCTTACCCCAAACATGAAGGATACGAAATACACGGCGAGCAAGATTACTACATGATGCACAATAAATCGTTTCAAATCCAGCTTCACATACAAAATCACGATCGGGATCATCATCAAGCTAATGGTAATGAGAACGAACGGTGTAAAGGAAAGCAAGAGCAGCACCAAATAGATGAAGCTCCAAAGCAATGGCTGCTTTTTCAACTACGTCACCTCTGACCCAAATTACTGTTCATTATACCACAAATCGTCAGGTCACGTCCTATCCTCTTTCCTAATGGACGAGAACACATGACATTCAATGAAGCGGACTTCCTTAAGAAGAAGCAGGGTTTTCGCTTCATGTGTAGAATCTTTTACTGTAGGAACAACCTATACTAAGAATCCATATTTCGGAGGGAACAACCATTGAATAAACGAAAGATGATCACCACCCTGCTCATGGCTGCCACTTTACTGCTGGGTCTGGCAATCCCCGTCTCTGCTGAGACAACAACCGTTTCATCTGAAGCTTCGATTGCGACCAAATATGTTGCCCTAGGAGACTCGCTTACTCTCGGCTTCGAGCCTGACATGGACAAGACGGTTATGCCTTACGGATTCGTTGATCGCTTGTATGAGCAATCCCTGTTCCACGGCAGCGCTACTATGGTGAATTACGGCCTTGGCGGCTTATCCAGCAATGGTCTCAAATTAATGCTCCAAGCCGTTGCGAGCGGGAAGAAAGTAACCACTGCCGACATCCAACCGGGCTTACCCGACTTCCGAGCAGATGAGATGCTGGCGAATCATGCTAAGATTAAGCAGGATTTGACTGAGGCTACTCTGATTACCCTTACAGTTGGCGGAAATGATCTGGGTACAGATTTGGTCCGGAATTTCTTGAACAATTCGATGACCAATGAACAGCTTCAAGTGCTTGCTTCCGACAAACTTAAGCAGTACCAGGATAATTTATCCGCTATTCTTACTCAATTGTACGCCCTTAATCCCAAAGTACAGATCATTGTAGCTGATCAGTATCAACCTTATCCACCACTGAATCGAGATATTTATGACAAGCTTAATGAAGTAAGCGACAAATTCAGAGCGGCCCTGCAAGCGGCAATTAAACCTTTCGTAGAGCAGAAGCATGCGGTTCAAATGGCTCCTATCGCTGCTGCGTTCGTTGGTAAAGAAGGTATTCATACTTATATTGTGTCCAAAAGCGATATTCATCCCAAGCAATCCGGATATGCGCTAATTGCAGAGGTGTTTGCCAAGACGATCTGGGGCGAGAACAAACCCGCTACTAGGACTGAAGGTAGAATCAACGTTGTAGTAGGCGGCCTTGTACTGGATACGCCTCATCTTCCAACCCTGATTGACAATACAACGTTTGTTCCGCTTCGCGAGTACACAGAAGCACTTGGAGCTCAAGTTGACTGGAATATAGAGACCCAGACCGCAACGATCCATATGAACAGCAATGTTGTAGAGCTTACTATCGGTTCCTCCTGGATGAAATCAAACGGTCAATACAAGGAGATTAAAGATATTCCTTTGTACATTAGCAGCGCAGATGAAAGCAAGACCTATGTGCCGCTCCGTCTCATGGTTGAAGGACTTGGTTTGCATGTAGACTATATTGCCCCTAGTCATTCCGCTTACATCAATCTATAAAACGCCCATTATACAAGAACAGGCAGCGCTCAAGTTGGCGCTGCCTGTTCTTATCTATATGCTTAGTTATCTGTTGTGTATGGAAGCAATGCGATTGTACGGGAGCGTTTGATTGCAATCGTCAACATACGTTGATACTTCGCGGAAGTACCAGTTACACGACGAGGAAGAATCTTCCCACGTTCGCTGACGAATTTCTTCAACGTCTCGATATCTTTGTAATCGATATGCTTGATCTTGTTAACAGTGAAGTAGCAAACTTTACGGCGCTTGTTGCGACCGCCTTTGCCACGGGAGAACTTACGCTCGCCGCGCTCTTCGCCGCTGTCATTTCTTCTGTTGTTCATCATCCGATCTTCATTCCTTTCACCTTAAAATGGTAAGTCATCATCCGAAATATCGATGGGTTTGCCATCGTCTGCGAACGGATCCGAATTGTCTCGTGAATTCCCACCATTATTCCGGTTACCACCGTTGCCACCGCTACTGTTGCCGCCGTAAGGTCTTCCGCCTTCTACAGGAGGAGCATCCTCTCGACTGGTACTGCCACCGGTACCGCCACCAGCATTGTTACCCGACTCCAGAAAACGAACGTTATCCGCTATAATTTCTGTCACGTATACGCGCTTTCCTTCGTTGTTATCATAATTGCGCACTTGAATTCGGCCCTCGACCGCAGTCAGCCGTCCCTTGCGCAAATAATTCGCGCATGTCTCAGCAAGCTGCCTCCAAGTTACTATATTAAGAAAATCGGCTTCTCTTTGTTGGTTTTGTTGGTTGGAAAACGGACGATCTACTGCAAGCGTAAACTGGGTTACAGCAACTCCTGATGGAGTGTACCGCAATTCAGGATCTCGCGTAAGACGACCGATCAGAATAACACGATTTAACAATTGAATTCCTCCCCATAACGATCCTGACGCTCGGCATGCCGAGATTAAGCTACGTCTTTGACGATCAGGTAACGAATGATTTCATCAGAAATCTTCATTACACGGTCAAGTTCCGCTACAACAGCTGGTTCTGCATTGAAATGTACCAATACATAATGGCCATCACGAAACTTGTTGATCTCATACGCAAGACGGCGTTTTCCCATAACATCATGCTTTACGATTTCGCCACCGTTATTGATGATGCCTTGGAATTTTTCGATCGTTGCTTGAACAACTTCTTGTTCAATATCCGTACGAATAATATACATGACTTCATATTTGCGCATGCTCTTTCACCTCCTTTTGGACTTAAGGCCCCCGATCTATCGAGAGCAAGGAGCGAGACTTTCACGTTCAAAACTCGCACTATAATACTATAGCAGAACGTATGCACCATTACAAGCTGCTTCATTCGCTGCTAGAGCG
>JARBUQ010000064.1 GCA_029239545.1 Paenibacillus sp. | reverse complement strand
AGCTGTATGATCCTCCAGTTGGATCGTCATCCTCCACTGCTCCTGGCTGTTATCTGGCTCTGAGCCTTCTTTGGTCTTCGTCGTGTCATTGTCGTTATCGCTCTGATAAGTCAGTTCTACCTCTTCAAAAAACAGCTTCCATGTATGATAAATGTCAAACCGGTAATCTTGGAACCCGATTTGAACAATTTCGACCTTCACGTTCCTTCGCCTCTTTTCTCTAACTTCCGCTAATCGCTCTATCAGTTTACCACAGCCTACCCTTATGAGAAACTCGGCTCCACACAAAAATATCCCCTTCCGTTAACGAAACGGCGGGGACAATGCAGGTCCTTCTTCATCTTATCGGTCTACGCGGCGATTGTCGGATAGAATGGGCGCCTGTCATCCATTCCTGAGCACTCTCCATCGTAAACGATGCAGCCTGCATGCCTAGCGACTGCTGAACATCATTATGCAACAGACGATTCTCGGCTTGCAGCAGTACTACTTCTTTACTGGATTGACGCATGATGAGTTCTCCTTGGCGGTTCTTAAGAAGTTACGATCAGCGTTTAGTATGTCCTGTTCACCTGAAGAATAAACTCACTTGCTGTCTATAATAAGCGTAACCGGTCCCCAGTTCACGAGCTCCACATCCATCATCGCACCGAATCTTCCGGTCTGAACCTCCAGGCCTTGTTCTCTGAGCCGTTCATTGAATCGTTCATAGAGAGGCTCGGCTTGCTCCGGACGCGCGGCGGCCATGAAGTTAGGGCGCTTCCCTTTGCGGACGTCCCCATATAAAGTAAATTGCGATACAGAAAGAATTTGCCCGCCGATCTCGAGTACGGACAGGTTCATCTTTCCTTGCTCATCTTCAAAAATACGCAGCCCCGCCAACTTCTCCGCCAAATAGATGGCGTCCTGCTCCGTATCCTCATGCGTTACACCAATCAGCAGCACAAGTCCTTTACTGATATGTCCTACGATTTCTCCGTCCACGATGACCCGAGCATCCTTACTTCTCTGAACGACCGCTCTCATCCATTAGTTCCTTTCTAATTCGACTCAAGCGCTATCCCTGCATAATGCGTTGAACGGAATAAACGTCCTTCACCCGCTTGATCTTCTCGACTACTGATTGCAGATGGTCAATGTGTTTGATCAGAATGGTCATATGCACGATCGCCATCTTATTTTTATCGGAACGGCCAGATACAGCCGAAATGACGGTTTTGCTTTCCGAAACTGCCTGCAGCACTTCATTTAAGAAGCCTCGGCGGTCGTGACCTGTAATCTCGATCTCCACATGATAGTTCGACTCAACGGAAGATTCCCATTCCACGTCGATCATGCGATTGAGATCATCCTCTTCACCAGTAGGGATGTTCGTACAATTCGTCCGATGGACCGATACTCCGCGTCCGCGTGTAATGTACCCAACAATTTCGTCTCCCGGCACAGGATTGCAGCAGCGTGCGAAACGAACGAGAACATTATCCACGCCCTTGACTCTGACTCCATGGGTCGGTCGGGACTTCCGCTCCCCTGTAGGAGCCTTTACCTCTCTAACCTCAGAGGTCAGCTCCAGGGAATGTGCTTGGGCTTCTTCCGATTCCCGGCGCATCTTCTCTGTCAGCTTCGTACAAATCTGGGCTGCTGTAATACCGCCGAAGCCGACCGCAGACATCATATCCTCAATGTCGTTGAAGTTAAATTTCTTGCAGGCTTCCTGAAGCTTGTCATCGGTCATCAGCGTGGGCGGATCTATTCCCAGACGCTTCAGCTCGCGTTCAATGAGCTCCTTGCCCTTCTGTTCATTCTCTTCGCGCTTTTCCTTCTTGAACCATTGTTTAATTTTGGAACGGGCATGTGAGGATTGAGCAATCTTGATCCAATCCTGACTTGGCCCATAGGAATGCTTGGACGTGAGAATCTCAACAATATCTCCCGTGTTCAGCTTATAATCAAGCGGTACTATGCGGCCATTCACCTTGGAGCCTACGGTACGGTTGCCGATCTCCGTATGAATCCGATAGGCAAAGTCCAGTGGGACTGCACCTGAGGGCAGCTCAATGACTTCCCCTTTGGGCGTAAACACGAACACCAGATCCGAGAAAAAGTCCATTTTGAGCGATTCCATAAATTCTGAAGCATTGCTAGTTTCCTGCTGCAGCTCCAGAATCTCACGAAACCAGCTCATCTTGTCCTCGAAGCTGCCAACCGGTACAAGAGTCCCTTCCTTGTAAGCCCAGTGCGCAGCAATCCCGAATTCAGAGGTTCTGTGCATGTCCCACGTCCGAATCTGCACCTCCAACGGCTCACCGCTCGGTCCGACTACGGTCGTATGCAGGGATTGGTACATATTCGCCTTCGGCATTGCAATGTAATCCTTGAAACGCCCCGGCATCGGCTTCCATAATGTATGAATAATACCAAGTGTGGCGTAACAGTCCTTTATATTATCGACAATAACCCGAATCGCAAGCAGGTCATAAATCTCATTGAACTGCTTGTTGCGGGTTGTCATTTTTTTGTAGATGCTATAAATATGCTTGGGTCGGCCTGATATGTCGCCTTCAATTCCCATTTCGCCCAGCTTTTGATTAATATTGCCGATAATATCTTCGATATATTGCTCGCGTTCGGCGCGTTTCTTTTGCATCAAATTCACGATTCTATAATACTGCTGCGGATTCAGGAAACGAAGAGCAATATCCTCCATCTCCCACTTAATTGCCGATATTCCCAGCCTGTGAGCGATTGGACAAAAAATCTCAAGCGTCTCATGAGCAATACGGCGCTGACTTTCCTCCGATTGGAACTTCAGCGTTCTCATATTATGCAGACGATCTGCCAGCTTGATCAGAATGACGCGAATATCCTGGGCCATCGCCACGAACATTTTACGATAATTCTCATTTTGCTGCTCTTCCTTGGACTTAAACTGAATTTTCTCGAGCTTAGTTAAGCCATCGACAAGCATGGCGCAAGTTTTGCCGAAATGCTGTTCAACTGCTTCTAAGGATACCGTCGTATCTTCCACTACATCATGCAGCAAGGAAGCGATAATGGACGTAACATCCATCTGCATATTAACCAGAATGTCAGCTACCGCCAACGGATGCAGGATATAGGGTTCCCCCGATTTACGCATCTGGCCGTGATGAGCCTTGTCTGCGAATTCGTAGGCAACTTCAATTCGTTTGAGGTCGCTCTCCTTGAGGTATGCGGCGGCCCGTTCAAGTAACTGCTCAATGCCCATCGTTAAACCCTTCCCATTACTAGAATTGCTGCCAAATGTCACGCATCGTTTCTATTATTATGCCTGTCTGTACGCAATGCGTCAACTGCTGCGATGTGCCAGGCAAGTAAACTTATCACGGTTCAATGATAACAGCCTCCTCGGGCAGTTCTAAGCACTATATGAATAGGATCACCAGTCTGTCTTCTTTTAGACACAAAAGAGCCCAGATGGGCTCTTTTGTGTCTGTCATAGACTATAGATGTTTACTTGTCGTCTAGCAGTGATAGTTTAACAGCGAGTCGTTTCAAAAGGACTGCAGCTTGCGCACGGCTCGTTTGCTCCTGAGGTGCAAAGAGTGCGTCCTGCATCCCGTTCATAATCCCTTCGTTCACCATCAGTCCAACCGCTTCACGTGCCCAGTTACTGACGTTCTTGGCATCTGTGAATTGCTCCAGCTTAACAGCTGCTCCCGATGATGATTGTACTTCAGTGAACTTGTAAGCGCGCGTTGCCAATACGGCCAGCTCTTCTCGACTGATTACAGCATTCGGACGAAACGTTCCGTCCTCGTAGCCTTCAATCAAACCTGCTGCTGCAGCGGCTGCAACCACACCTGCATACCAATCCTCAGATCGTACATCTTTGAACGCAGGCAGATCGGTCTGCTTCTTCTCTACGATACCAAGAGCACGCACAAGCAATGCGGCGAACTCAGCTCGGGTCACAGATTTCTCAGGAGCATATTCATTTTCGGTTACGCCTTGCACAAGCAGCTTCGAGGCCAACTGATCAATATCAGCTTGAGCCCAGTGCCCTTGCGTATCTGCGAACGACTTGCTCAGCTCCACTATGGCATAAGTACTGTTGCCTGTACGCTTAATCGTGACAACTGTGGAACCATTTGATGTCTCGAAAAGGGCCGGCACAAAGCTCATTACCCCTGTATCGGCATCAATGACTACCGCAGTAGCATTACCTGCAGGTGCCGTCTGCAGAGCAATCGTCCGTTGAACGTAACGATTCCCGAAATCAGACAGTTCCACTTCTTTCGTCCCGGATTGAGCAAGCACCTGGAAGTCATAAATATCACCCAGGATTACTCCGCCTTGAGCCTTGACATCAGCAGCAATAGTCTCGGCTTCGGCGCCGGTCTTCTTCTCCAGCTTGACGATAAGCTGAACATCTCCGGCTTGGGCGCCTAACTCCTGGGCCAATGCCTGGATATCAATCAGATCAAGCGGCAGCTTATAGCTGGCAGCTCCTGCCTGCACATTCAGTACAGCCCCCGCAGCTTGCTTGGCAGCATCAACTAGAGCTTGCGCAGATATCGATACGATCGCAACTGGTTTGTCGCCTGGAACTTCAACGATTATTTCCGGCGTCTTGCCGCTTGCGTTGGCAAGCAGCTCCACTGCTTTGCGGATTGTATCAGCATCCACTGTAATCTGAGTTGCAGGCTTGCCATTCTCCGTCTTCTCCGTTAATGTACCCGACACAACAACACCTCTATCTGTTGACTTAGGAGGCTCCGTTGCTGGTGGAACATATACCGGACCTGATCCGGAAGGAGGAGTAATGGTCGGGTTGTAAGTCAGCTGAATCGATTTCTCATTCGTCTTCATCCCATCCACATAAACCGCATATGTGACCGTATTGGAACCGGACACTAGACTTACCTTCCCAGTAAAATCTCCATTCGGGCTAACTGTGGCGGCAACACCATTCAGCTTCACTTCAGTCGATGAACCCGCACCCATTACCTTCACATTCCCAGTAATATCAGGGGATGAAGTTGTTACAGTCTTGGAGTCATAGGCCATGTATCCTGACAAGGCCGCTGCTCTGATAGAATCCCCGACACTATACGTATTAGCCAGCAGCTGACGATTCGTCCTGATTCCACTCTGATCAATCGCCGAGACGACCATGCCGCCTGCCGGAATTACACTGTTGTTATCCTGAGGAACGGTCCAATTCCAGGTTGACGCTTGTGTTTTGTTAATCACGGCGGTCACCACACCCGAAGCATCTGTTACCACTTCAACACCGAATTTATTCGTTCCGGTTGAGGTTCCGAACTCCTCCGTATACACATTGATATCATCTGTGTTCCGGCTCACATTATAATAGCTGCCTTCGAGGTAAGCTCCTTGATTGCCCGGTTTACTCACACCGATTTGATAATCCTTCACGTAGTCTTGATTGTTAATCGAAGCCTTCACAATAGGCCAATTCGCCAGCGAGGCATCGAACAACATGAGTCCGTTCGAGCTGCCCATTGCATTTTGGAAAATTTCCTTTTGCAGCGCAGGCGATTGCAAGTCAGTCAGAGCCATTCCTGCATAAATCGGCACTTCCCCATTCGTAACAATCGAATCAATCGTCAAGTATCGTTGTATTTCCTGTGTTGTAGTGTAATAGGTTCCTACCATTAAGAAGTCCAAATAACTGATATAACCGGTTTCATAATATTCAGGTGTATAGATTGAGCTGTTAGGGAATCCGAGACGGCTGTCATAGCGGAAATCCTTGCTTCCCCAGTGCACCCCGTTCAAATAATACGATTCGAACCATGCCCCCACATAGGCAGACGTTTGAATCGTTCTGTTTTTTACAGACTCATAATTTTCTACTAAATCTTTTGTCTCTTTAACGAAACTTTCGATAATGCCGGAACGGAACTCCCACCAATCCTGGATAAGCGGACCGTTCGTACGTACCCCGTTCACATACCTGAATATGTCATCAGGCCAATTGTTCAACTGCTTGCCGCGCTGCTGCAGAAACGTGACGAATTTGGCCTTTGTTACATCACTGAAATCAGCGGTTTCATTATCGTATCGACCCCGATCGAGGATAATGCCATCCACGTCATAATTTTTCAACACTTCTTCAAAGGTCTGAAGCTGGTAGTCACGCACCTGGTCATTCGCCGGATTGACGAACAGCACGAGAGCTCCATTGGAATTGCCGGCCAGTCCTTTTTTGCCGTATTCGCTATCTCTAAGTCGTTTGATCTGTCCATTATCGTCGGAACGGTAAACCTGCTCCTCCCAATCCAGATGCTGATCAATGACTGCAAAATCCTTAACAGCAATAGATCCTTCCGCGAACACATTAAACGCTGCATGAATTTTAAGATTGAGCGTACGGCTGTGTGTAATGAACTCTTCTAGCAAATCGAGCTCTGGATTAGAGCCTCTTCGCTCCGGAGCAGTCATCTCACTGACGTATGGGCGATGGGTCAGGTCATTTTTTTTGTAGGAAACGAAGCCCTCTACTCCCTTGACGTCAAAAGCAATATCAGTTACCCCAGCATCCTTAGCCCTTCTCAGAAACTCAAGCACGCTTGCACTGGACTGCAATTTGCGCGCATTGGATGCCTGATCTACCCACAGAATCACTTGCTTTTGCTCCGGAAGAGCAGGATTGCTGTAGACGACAACACTCTTTTTATCATGCTGAACATCGTTTCTGGTCAGTACAACATCCATGTAGTTGGGTCCGGCCACTAGCTGCTTCGGATAACGGAACGTTCCATCTGCCTGCACCGCAACCGGCATATTATCAATGGTAACATTTGACCCAACCGGATTCGTTACTTTGCCCGTGATCGTAGTTGAAGTTTCCTTAATCGTGTAGAGAGGCAAATTATCGAGCATAAGCCTTGGAATTTGTCCTTGTCCGGTCATTATCTCCGACACAGGAATTACATTCCCGTTTTTGCGCAGCTTGGCGACATCCCCTACCTTGAACTTGGTAGCGAGAAAACGTTTAATATCATTCGTCGCATAGCTGTTATCCTGAGCCATGACGACATAGCCGCCCTGAGGAATTTCTAGAGTGGTTGGTGTGACCGTCCAGCTCGGAGTTCCTCCATTAACCGACGGATTAACCATCCTGGTAACATGGCCTGCAGAGTCAACCTGGATAGCTACACTAACCGTAGGAATCTGGACCGACGGTCCGAACTCTGTTGTATACAGGGCGAATATATTACTGATTCCCGTTACATCCTTATCGATGTAATCGATCCTCTTCTTCGGTCCCTCGACCACAATCGTAATATCATCCGGCGGTGCTTCCAGCTCAATAATTACCCCAGTTTGCTGCTGATAAGCTATAGTAATAGTCTGTTCTTGCAAGAGCGCCTGATTCTTGAACAGTTTAACAGCTATCGTATTGGCGCCTGCAGTGAGTGTAACCGATTGGCTGAATGAGCCGTTGGCTTGAAGGGCTGCATCTGTCTCACCGACTTTTAATGTGAGGCCCAGATTGGAGGCGTACTGAGCAATTCTGCCTTCAACTGTGTAAGTAGCAGTCGTTACAGTTGTTCCCGATTCGGTTGTAAGGAGCAGGGACGGTATTAACAGCTCTGCTGGCAGCAGCGACTGCCCTCCGCGCTCCAGATGGAGTACACTATCTTTTAAATCAAAGAGTGAGGAACGGTATTTAGGAGCGGTATTCCAAGAATTGTCACTCGCAACTAATACGAATCCATCCTGTGGAATATCCATGTATTGGTCTGCTTCCCACTGTGTGGTCTGTGTAACAGGCAGCGATAAAGGACCGATCGCATCTGTAATCACACCTTGGGCATTGACTTGAATCGCAACATTCAACCGTTTCACCAGCACCTTACCAGGATTGGTTGTTTGGTTTACAATTTCTGTCCCGCTTGTGTATAACGCTACATAGTTGCTTTTTTGTTGTCCTGCAGTATTCACATTAAAGTTGATATAATCGATCTTGAGCTTCTTGCTCCCGTCCTGTGAAACCGCATACACAGCATCCGTAACGGATCCTCCCTGAACCCCGTCAGCAAGTGCTTGGGTCGTTCCCAGGTAAGGCAACAACGATACCAGCATACAAAAAATGAGCAGCACATTCACTCGAACCATTCTTCTCCTCAAAATTTCACCTTCCTCAGCTTAATAATGTCCGTCCTTTGCCATTATAGTTGGGAGCGGTTTCATAATTAAGGGAAAATGATGACCTTTTTTTGGATAATGATGACTTTATGGGACGACATACAAAAAAAGGACCCCCACTGAAGAGGATCCCTAACAACATTAGTATTGTACGAGTGACAAAATTTCAATATCGCCCAGCTTATCCCGACCATGCAGGTACGACAACTCAATCAGAAAGGCCGCACCGATGATCTCGCCGCCCAATTGCTGAATCAAATTGATCGATGTGTTGATGGTGCCACCGGTTGCGAGCAGATCATCCGCAATCAATACACGCTGACCTGGCTTAATCGCATCCTTATGCATAGCCAGCTTATCCTTGCCATACTCCAAATCATACCCTGCTTCAATCGTCTCCCCGGGCAGCTTACCGCTCTTGCGGATCGGTACGAAACCGACTCCGAGCGCATAGGCAAGCGGAGCTCCGACTACAAAGCCGCGAGCTTCCGGGCCTGCAATCAAATCGATCTTATGGGATTTATAATGTTCCGCTAGTTGATCAATGACTTGACGATAGGCTGCCCCGTTGCTTAACAGGGTCGTGATGTCTTTGAAGCGAATTCCTGGTTGCGGGTAATCCGGAATCACTCGGATATGATCTTTGATATTCATACTGATACCTCCATAACATGCGTTTCCAGTCTTCTGAGTACTAGCCATTCTGTTAATTCCTGTGCCGAAGTATAGATCAATGTCGGCTCCATTTCCATTCTATGCTGTCTTCTCTTATAAGCGATAGCGGATTCAAGCTCTGTCTTGCCGGGTGACACTACTGTATGCTGCATGGTGCCCGAGCTTTCGATCAGACAAAGCTCCTCAAACACTTCAAGTATAAACTGAATGATGGCAGATGTTAATCCCGTTTTTCGACTGAATTGTTCAAGCGTACCATGATCATTCTTCGGCCAGCTGCCCAACTGACGAAGGTATGTATACACTTTCTTGAACGCCTCCCGGCTGGGAAGCTTGAAATCATCTGTATTCCAATCAGCGAATACAGGGTAGATTCGTTCCGCCGCCTTGGCGGACTGCAGCAGCTTGTGCAAAGAGGCCTCGGCATCTGGCAGCGAATACAGCATCAAGTCGGTAGCTGTCCCGATAGGGACCTCTGCTGCCGCATCATTCAGCGGGATTGCGCCCTTCAGCTCATCCCAGCCATACAAGAGCCAGCCGGTCGCCATCAGCAGCTTGCGATCACGCGCCCAGTGGAGGTTACGCTCCACTATAAGAGCCCGCAGCGACTCATGAGCGCTGCTTGTAAACCTGCTGGCACCCGCCCGGCCGCTGTCCAGCTCACCAAGCTTGTGCACAAGTCGGTTCACTCCCCGCCAATCGAATACTTGCAGCTCTGCTACTCGCATGTCCTGAATGATGATCTGAGGCTTGCGCACTCCGTTCCACTCATTCACGGACAGCTCTCCTATTACATCCAGCTTCGAAGTCGCCGAGATGAGCTCAGTGAGCGCACCTCGCCCGAAGCCTACAGCTTCTACCGAGCAGGCTGTCTCCTGCACACTCTGAGCCAACATTAGCTTCAAATGCTGCTTGTCCTTGCCGAGTGTGCGCATTTCCTGTACTTCCAGGCCGGATAGATGAAACCGCGGAGAAGGATTTCCCATTCCGAAGGGTGCCATCGCCTCAATTTGACGAATGCTCTCCAAGGACACGTCGCTTAAGGAGTATTCCGCATCCACTCGCAAATGTGGAATATAATCTTCTTCACTCAGCCATTGTTCCGCACATTCATTCAATCGGTCACGGAATCGATCAATCCAGTCCGCTCTCAAGGTCATTCCTGCTGCCGCCTGATGCCCGCCGTAATGCTCAAGCAGCTCCTGGCATTCCGTTAATGCTTTATGAATGTCGTAGCCTCTGATCGATCTTGCAGAGCCCTTGGCTTTACCTGTCTCGCTGTCAATCGTCATAATAACGACTGGTCGATAATACTTTTCCAGCAGCTTGGCAGCTACAATACCTATTACTCCCGCGTTCCAGCCTTCTTGTGCGACCACGATCACCTTGCTTGCGCTTGCCTGCTCAGCGGCTAAGTGAAGCGCCAAAGCTTCTTCAGTCATCTCATCCACGATACGCTGACGTTCCTTGTTCAACCTGTCCAATTGAACAGCCAACTGCTCCGCTTCGTCCGGATCTTCTGTCGTCAGCAGCCGAAGTGCTTCTGCAGCATGCTGCAGGCGACCGCTAGCATTAATGCGCGGAGCTAACCCGAACCCCAGGTGGGTCGAGCTTACTTCCTTGGCAGTAATTCCGCAAACCTTATACAAAGCCAATATGCCTGGATAATGGCTTTTGGCCAACTGCTCAAGACCCAGCTTTACTATACAGCGATTCTCTCCCGTAAGAGGCATCAGATCGGCAACCGTTCCTATTGCTGCGAATTGTGCTAATGATTCGGGAACTTCCCCAAGCAAAGCATGCGCCAGCTTCCAAGCAACTCCGACTCCGGCAAGCTGCTTGTTCGGATATTCGCAGCCTGGCTTCTTGGGATTCAGGATGACCAATGCGTCCGGCAGCTGTTCTGGGGGCTCATGGTGATCGGTTACAATAACATCAATGCCCAGCTGCTTCGCGTGAGCGATTTGGTCTACCGCGCTAATTCCGGTATCCACAGTGATCAGCAGCGATACACCGCTCTGTGAGGCCAAGTCTATTGCTTGATTGTTGAGGCCGTAACCTTCCAATGTTCGATGAGGAATGTATGTATCGAAATCAGCTCCCAGCTGTCTTAACAAATAAGCCATAAGCGCTGTGCTGCTGACACCGTCCGCATCATAATCTCCGTACACTCGAATTTTCTCATTATTGTTCAGAGCGCTTAATATCCGATCCACTGCAGCCTGCATCCCATCCAGCAGAAAAGGATCATATAAATGATCCTTTCCACCGTTCAAGAATTGATCTGCTTCCTCCACCGTATGAACCCCTCTTGCCACTAACAATTTGGCAACAGCCGGATGAAGCTTCAATACTTGTATTAATTGTTGTTCGGCATCCAGATCACATGCCGCCGTTTCCCATCTTGCTCTCGAATGAAGCATGCTTTCCTCCCTCGTCAGTGCAGCAGGTTCGGATGCTCCGCAGGATCCGAATCGACATTATTTTTGTAAGGATAGCCCGGATCGTATGGATTGACATGAATCATCACATCCGAGACATGGCTGAACCTTCGCAGCAGCTGCTGCTTCACCACCTTGCCGATTTCGTGCCCTTCCATTACTGTAATCCGGGGATTCACGCATATCTTGATATCAACGATAACATAATGACCATGTTCCCTTGCTCTTAATTCATTGACTACGATAACCCCTTTAATTCTTTGTGCCGTTTCCAGCATATCTTCTGTATCTTCTTTGTGCAGAACATGATCAATCGCGTTGTGAATGGATTCCTTCACTAATTTGTAGCCTACGCGGAGAACCAGAACGGCCACGAACAAGCCTGCTGCCGGATCCGCATAGTACAACCACGTATGCCCCAAATAATCACCCAGCACCGCTCCGCCGACTCCTAAAAACACAGCGATAGAAGATAGAACGTCTGTCCTGTGATCCCAAGCGCTCGCAATCAGGGCCTGACTCGATATTTTGCGCCCCAAGCGAATGTTGTACTGAAACAAACACTCTTTTACTACGATTGCAACCGCTACAGCTACTAGCGCGAACATTTCTGGCGATGCCTCTACACCTTTGAAGATCGTTTTGATTGAAGAGATTCCAATCTCCAGCCCAACCAATAATAAAAGCACGGATACAATAATAGCAGTCACGGACTCTGCTTTACCATGACCATAAGGATGGTCTTCATCCGGAGGTTTATTTGCTGCCTTCAGTCCAATCAATACAGCGACAGATCCCGCTACATCCGAAGCCGAGTTTGCTGCATCAGCCATCAGTGCTTTACTGCCCGACAACCATCCGACAACTCCTTTTAGCGCTACCAAAAAGATGTTGCCGAAGATGCCTAACCAAGCAGCAAAGCGAGCTTGTTCATAACGCTGCTCTGACATGTTGCCACCCCTTGAACCATTGTAGTGAACACACGTAAGCTCCTATCTTCCTTTAAGACTGCTTCGCCACAACTGCTTTCTTTGCTCCTAATGTCTGACGCTTCAGCAAATACCACATAGGCGTAGCCAGACAGATAGAGGAGTAC
>JARBUQ010000063.1 GCA_029239545.1 Paenibacillus sp. | reverse complement strand
GGTGTGCTTGCGACATCCTGGCATTTTGCAAGGTCCATAGAGATAGCTGCAAGTGGACAGTTACAGCTTGAGCGGATGCCGGATCTGACAGTCACACTTGAACAAGTGCCAGACTTATTGGAGGAGATCCATCACAATCCGGAGATTGGCAAAGCGATGGTAAGTATTTCATCTTAACCTCTCATTGGAGGATAAACCATTTAAACCTGGCCATTGGCCAGGTTTTCGTTTTGGGGTCATCCTATCATCATCAAAATTTCATTCCTTATTATTGAGTCTCGTGCTCCCCATGAATGAAGCACATAGGGTTGTACATATACTGTAACAGGAGGGGTGCCAAACATGGAAAAGCTAATCAAGAACCGAATATTCGTAATTCTGATTTACATTTTGTTAGGATTACTTGTGTTGTTCATGTTGCAGCAGATTAAGCCGATGCTTGGTTCGACCTTTGCTTTTATCAAGGCTGTGCTGACACCTTTTCTGATAGCAGTTATTATCTCCTATGTGCTGAATCCGATCGTGAACATGCTGGGGAAGAGGAAAGTGCCGAGGACAATGGCCGTTTTATTGATTTATGCCGTGTTCATAACCAGCATAGTCGTCATTCTTATGAATCTGATTCCGATGTTCCTCAAGCAAGTGAAGGAACTGAATGAGCATATGCCGGATTTAACGATGCGGGCACAAGGCTTGTACGATGGCTTGAATGATAATCGTATGATACCGGAAAGTGTCAGAGTAGGACTTGAGAAAGCGATGTTGAAGGCAGAGGACAATTTCACGGCAACGATTACCAACCTGGTGAACAGCATTGGCTCCACGATTAATATGGTGTTTGTCGCATTTATCGTGCCTTTTCTGGCTTTTTACATGCTTAAGGATTTTCAGCTTATCGAAAAAACGATTCTGATGATTTTACCGAGAGGCAAACGCAAAAGTGCCATCAAATTAGTAAAGGACATGGACACGGCACTAGGCAACTATGTCCGCGGTCAATTGTTGGTTTGCGTACTCGTAGGGATGTTAGCTTATATCGGTTATTGGATTATTGATATGCCTTACGCGCTGCTGCTCGCAAGCATAGTGGCCGTATTCAACATTATTCCTTACATGGGACCTTTCTTCGGAGCTGCACCAGCGATTGTTATGGCTTCGACCTTATCGCTTAAGATGGTCTTGCTCGTAGCTGTCGTGAATCTGATCGTGCAGATTCTGGAAGGAAATGTGATCTCTCCACAAGTCGTGGGGCGTACGCTTCACTTGCACCCAATGAGCATCATTTTTGCCTTGTTGGTGGGCGGCGAGCTGGCAGGCATTGTCGGTTTAATCCTGGCTGTTCCGTGTTTTGCTGTGCTGAAAGTAATCGGTCAGCATGTTATGGCTTATTATGTTTCTAGGAAGCCTACGACTTGAAGGCATCTGTGCGAGCAGCGGAATACAGCTCGGGTTGGCGGTCGAAGAACGGCGCAACACCGCCTTCGGTTCGGTTGAGATGCAACTGCTCGAGATCTGCAGATGCAGTAGCCATACTGCTGCGATTCAGTGAACCCTGAGCGAGTATGCCATTGGCTGGAAACGGATAGTCGCATGGGGCGAATATGGCAGCCTGACTATACCCTGTGTCTACTTGGGCCACATTGGGCATGCTTCCGACAATCCCGCTAAGCGCGACATACAGCTGGTTCTCGATTGCTCTGGCCTGGCTGCAGTTGCGGACTCTGTAATAACCGGCTGCAGCGTCCGTGTAAGAAGGGCACAAGATGAGATCTGCGCCTTTCTCTGCCATTAGCCGGGTTCCTTCAGGGAATTCAATATCATAGCATACTTGAATTCCGATCTTGCCAATTGATGTTTCGAATACATCGAACCGATCACCTGCTAGAAGCGGCCAAGCTCTTTGTTCCTCCGGTGTTAGATGGACTTTCTTATGACGCTCAATTCGGCCATCCGGGAAAAACAGGAACGACTCGTTATAATATTTGCCCTCAGGAGCCCCCTCGCGATGAATATGCGTTCCGGCCAGGATCATCAGCCCTGTTGTACGGCTCCAGGTTGTGAACTTTTCCATATACTTCCGAGTATAACCGTGCAGAATTTCACAAGCTTCTGCATTGGTTGCAGGTGGATGCAGGGACAGCAGGTGGCCTGTCATATATTCCGGGAATGCGATTAGTTCGGCTTGTCGATCCATTGCTCGCGATATATAACGATCAATGTGAGTCCAGAATTCATGCTCGATCTTCAATGCTCCGATTGCATATTGTACGGTTGATATTATGGGGTTAGGTAATTTTTTATTCATCTGCTGATCGATCTCCTTGTTCTTGTAAATGCGGATTGCTCCATTGTAAAAGTACAGCTTTGTGGCAGGACTCCTCGTCATCCAAATAATGGTCTAATACTTGGAGCGGGACCATATCCTGTTTGAGCATAAATGTCAAAACCTGATCATGCAAGCTTCCCGCCAAAACACGCTGTACGTAATGCTCTGCGCTCATTTGGGCAGCAACTGAGTGATAACCGGGAATTCTGCAGGCTGCTATGAAGCGCTTAAGGCTGGCTTTTCGGACGAGCTCTTTGCGGGCTGCGTAGAGAGCCTTGGCAATTCCCTTGCCTCGAAAAGCAGGACTTACACAAAGATCAATTCCGTATAGGCTGTCTCCGGTTTGTTCATGGCTGCCGCGTATGTAGCCGTGATCAGCGACCTCTTCCCATGTATGAGGCTGTCCCGTATATTGAACGAGCAAGGATGTGGCTGAGCCCGCGATCTGACCTTTATATAGCGCGATCATAGCCCCGGCAGGATATGTATCAACATGCGCGGCAATTTGATCTTTATTCCACCATAAATGTTCTGGAAATGGCGGTGGAAATGCCTCGCGCTGAACCTGCAGCAAATCGTCAAAATCTTCTGTTGTGTAAGGACGAACAAGAATGGACATCGATATCCTCCTGTGTCAGTTGAGTAGATCCATCATCTAGTATAACATGAAACTTTTGACGATCCATGTCGTATATAATATGTAGGTAAGCCTGTAAACAACTGGATGCATGGGGGAGGGAATATGGAGGCGATTTATTGGGCATGTCTAAGCGGCGGGGTTATTTTTGCGATAGTAACCGTTATATTCGGTGATTTAATCAGTAATGCAGTAGATGGAGTGCTGGACTTCTTATCCGTTGATGGTCTTCCTTTCCTGCAGCCGATGGTGCTCGTTACGATCATCACTGTATTCGGCGGGGCAGGTCTTCTACTGGAGCATTACACGATTATTGGAGCGATATTTAATGCTGTGTTAGCTTTCGTTCTCGCTGTGTTGATCGGGTTACTTGTCTATTTATTTTATGTACGTCCTATGCAGAATAGTGAGAATTCCACTGGTTATTCCATTCAAGATCTAACAGGCAAATTAGGTGAAGTATTAGTTCCGATCCCTGCCGTTGGATACGGCGAAGTATTAGTTCGTACTGGAGCCGCCAATACGAATCAGATTGCTGCCAGCTACAATGGTGAGATGATCACATCAGGTTCAAGAGTTGTTGTTGTAGAAGTGAAAGACGATACGGTGTTCGTAACGCGATTAGACTAAGGTGTTATAAGAAAGGAGCAAATATACATATGAATACTGAATATGAATTCTTGATTATCCCAGCAATTGTAGTAGGTGTTATTATCATCTTAGGTTTGGCTTTCTGGGCGAGATACAAGACGGTTAGTCCGGATGAGGCTATGGTAGTTACTGGTGCATTCCTGGGTAGCAAGAATAGTCTGACTGATGACTCTGGTCGCCGGATCAAGATCGTCAGAGGCGGAGGAGCTTTCATTCTACCAATTTTTCAGCGAGCGGAATTTCTATCCCTACTGTCGCACAAATTAGATGTTTCTACCCCGGAAGTTTATACAGAGCAAGGGGTTCCTGTTATGGCTGACGGAGTTGCCATTATCAAGATCGGCGGTTCTGTGGAAGATGTAGCTACAGCAGCCGAGCAGTATATGGGGAAACCTCCCGAGGCACTGAAGCTCGAAGCGCAGGAAGTACTTGAAGGCCATCTGCGAGCCATACTGGGTACGATGACGGTGGAGGAAGTGTATCGTAATCGTGATAAATTCGCTCAGGAGGTACAGGGCGTTGCAGCCAGAGATTTGAAGAAGATGGGTCTGCAGATCGTATCATTCACGATCAAGGATGTGCGTGATAAGCAAGGATATCTGGATGCTCTCGGGAAACCGCGAATTGCTGCAGTGAAGAGAGATGCGGAGATTGCCCAAGCGGAAGCGATTAGGGATGCTCGGGTGAAGAAGGCCCAAGCCGAGCAAGAGGGACAGAAGGCCGAGCTGCTTCGAGATACGAATATTGCGGAAGCTAACCGTGAGAAGGAACTCAAGATTGCTTCGTTTAAGAAGGATCAGGATACTGCAAAGGCCGAAGCTGACCAATCCTACCACATCCAAGAAGCCCGTTCCAAGCAAAGTGTGGTCGAGGAGCAGATGAAGGTCGAGATCGTCCGCAAAGAGCGGGAGATCGATCTGGAAACGAAGGAAATATTGCGTCGTGAGAAGCAGTATGACGCTGAAGTGAAGAAGAAAGCCGATGCTGATCGTTATTCGGTCGAGCAAGCAGCCGAAGCAGACAAAACTCGCCGCATCAAAGAAGCGGATGCCACACAGTATAAGATTGAAGCGGAAGCCAAAGGTAATGCGGAGCAGAAACGACTTGATGGTCTTGCAGTTGCTGATGCAGAGCGTGCCAAGGGTACTGCGGAAGCGGATGTTATCCGGTTGCGCGGTCTGGCTGATGCGGAGGCAAAGGAAAAGTTGGCGGAGGCGTTCGAGAAATTCGGTCAAGCGGCTGTCCTCGACATCGTTGTGAAGATGCTGCCTGAGCTTGCCGGCAAAATTGCTGAGCCGATGAAAGCGATAGATAAGCTTACCATAGTAGATACCGGACATGGGGAAGGGGCAGCCCGCGTAAGTAATTACGTTACCTCGCTCATGGCAACAGCGCCTGAGATGCTTAAGAGTGTTTCCGGACTTGATGTGGAGAAGCTGATCCAAGGATTGACCAACAAGATTGGTATGCCTGGTGCAGCAGCCGCATCACCTGCCGCATCTGCTCCACAGCTTATTCCAGCACCGACAGTTAAGCCCGCTGAACCGCAAGTCTAGATTTTCTTTCATGTATAAAAGAGGAATCAGGAGGCCGGACGCAGAAGTACGTCCGGTCTATATTATTGTGGAGGTTATTAAGCTGTGAAATACAATGGACTGTTCTGGGGATTCCTGTTCTTCTTTGATTTCAGATTAGGCGGAATGGATATTTTGCCTGATACGATCGGTTATGTGCTGATGGCGATTGCTTTTACAAATCTGGATGCTGAAGGCACCTACTTCCAGAAGGGGAAGAGAATGTCGATCATATTAGCTGTATTATCGATCTTCGACTTCTTTCAGTTTGCGGGTCCGACAAGCACCACTTCCAGCATGTTCACAGTATTGTCCCTTGTGATCTGGCTGATGAATGCCAAGCTTGTGCAGTTGATCTGTAACGGAATAGCTTCGCAAGCAAGGGATAATGACTTTTCTGTGCTTGAAGAGAAAGCGCTCTTCCGCTGGAAATTATACCGAGTGATTGTAATAACGACACCGATGCTGATGGTGTTTTCCTTGTTTGCCGTGCAACTCGTAGGTTTATTGTTAATCCCAATATTCCTCTACACGATCGTTGTGCTTGCAATGATGATGGGACTTATGAAGCAAGCAGAATCAACATTACCTAGACTGGAGCAAGGAAGCCTTAATCCCTTAACGGGTTTAAGGCTTTCTTGCTTCTTCGGCTGCCTTTACCCTGGCCTTGACTGTACGGGCATATTCAGATGGGGTTGCCCCTGTTGCTTTCTTGAATGCTTTAGAGAAATAATGGATACTGTTGTACCCGAGCTGACGAGAGATTTCGGTGAAATTACTGTTATCTTCCCGGATGAGCTGCTTCGCACGGTTCAGTCGCATCTTGGAGAACGTATCCATAATCGTGCTGCCGGTTTCTTTCTTGAACTGATCCTTCAGACGGGTTTTGGCTATGTGGAGCGATTCGCTGAGCTGCTCAAGCGTTACATTCTCCTGTTGATGACTTTCCAAATAGTCGAGAACCTTTTGAGCGAGCAGATGACTGCTCTTTTCTTTTGCTGTCGAAGAGAGCTCATGCTGGTGGGCGGTTTTTTTGAAGGAACGAAATTCATTTCTGCGCAGCAACCGAATGAGAAAGGTCGTCAAATAGTTTTGCACCAGCTGTTCACTGCCTGGAGGAGCCTGCTTTTTTCTTGATAGCGGGTATATAAACGGGAATTCAAAAGCTTCCATTGCTTCTTCTATGAGCTCAGCCAGCAAATTACGCTCGTCATCCTGCAGCGAAATGACCTGATTCTCGAACCGTTTCATCGCTCTGGAGCTGCAATCGAAGGTCATCACGATAACGCTTGGCGCTGTTCCTTTTCCCGCGTGGAAGCTATGAAATTCGTTAGGCTTATGAAAAATGATGCTGCCCTGCTTAAGGGAATATCGATCAGTATCGGCCAATACCTCAATTTCCCCTTTGTCGACATATAAAATCTCCCAAAAGTCATGCTTCTCTCCACGAAATACATAACCTTTTCCGAATTCGTAGTAATACAACGTGATCAGCTTTTTAATGATAATGGTTGGCGTTAGTCGTGTTCTAATGTAATCCACGTAAAATACCCCTGTCGCTATATTTGTACTTATCATAACCTGGTTCTGTCGTAGTGAAAAGCTATTTATCCGGCCGATATGACAAAAAATATGGCTTGAAGAACAAAGCTATTACAAAGCCCCTCCCCTATAATGAAGGTGTTGATTTAGTCGAACTTACAGGGGGAGCCACAAATGAATTTAGGTGTTATTGGGTATGGAGCCCGTATTGCTCATGTTATTGAAGAGTTGAAGAAGCAGCATCCAAGTGCGGCCATTACAGCGATTGTCGATCTGAAGAAGGAGAAGCTTAAAGAAACTTATGAGAGCTTACGACGTGACGATATTCGATTCTTCGAATCCGCAGAAGATATGCTAGCCGCGGGCAAGCTGGACGGCATTCTAATCGGTACACGCTGTTCCTTGCACACAGAGATGGCTCTGAAGGTGCTTCCAAGCGGTCTGCCTTTGTATCTGGAGAAGCCGGTTTCTACAACGATGCAGGATTTGCGTCGATTGAAAGAAGGCTATGCGGCATCAAACTCGCAAGTGGTGGTGTCCTTTCCGCTTCGTGTAACGAGTCTGGTTAAAATAGTGAAGGAAATTGTGGATTCAGGCAAAATTGGCACAATCGAGCATGTTCAGGCGGTCAATAATGTGCCATACGGCAATGTTTACTTTCAGAACTGGTATAGGGATGAAGCTGAAACAGGCGGATTGTTTTTGCAAAAAGCTACACATGACTTTGACTACATCCAATATGTAATCGGGCAGCGTCCAACGGTAATCAGTGCGATGAAATCCAAGCAAATATTCAAAGGCACCAAGCCTGCCGGTCTGAAATGCGTAGATTGTGAGGATAACGATACTTGCCTGGAGAGCCCTCTGGTCAAAAAAGACATGCCTCCTTCCTGGGAATATTGCTGCTTCGCCGAGGATACCGGCAACGAGGATTCGGGGAGTGCATTGATTGAGTATGAGAGTGGGATGCATGTCTCTTATTCACAAAATTTCTTCGCCCGTCGAGGCGCCGGCACTCGTGGCGCCCGTTTCCTGGGGTATAAGGGAACGGTAGAATTCGATTTCATGACTGGAAAAGTTAAGGTGTACATGCACCACACCCCGCTAGTGGAAACCTATGAGTTTACTGCTTCAGAAGGACATTTTGGTGGAGACTCCACATTGGTGCGCAACTTCGGAGATGTAATTCTTGGAAAAACCGACTCAATCAGCACCTTGGACGACGGGATGTTAAGTGCCCTGCTGTGTCTAAAGGCCAAGCAATCTGCCGAGACGAGGACGTTTCAAACGATTGACTGGGAGTAGGCAAACAAACATAACACACAAAAGCCGTCCGATTCCCGGACGGCTTTTCTCTATGCGATGAACTCTATGCAGTGGATTTCCTGATCTTAGACTGTCGCCGTTTCTGCCGACAGCTTCAGTACAGACGTGCCCTGAGGCACATCGATCACCAATTCGACGTAGGAACGACCGAATCGCTCAATCGGTTTGATTTGCTTAACTACAACGGAAGCATCACTGCCAACACTTACCTGCACCTGATCCGGCTTATGCAATAGGACTGTCAAGCCTTGAATCGCTTCATCCGATTCCACCGTGATCTCATCTTCAGCGGTCTCCACCCGCACGTTCCGACGTGTGCGCACCCAGCGGTCAATGGCTTCGCTCGTCCACCATTCCAGACCGAGCTCACGGCCATACTTGCACAGCTCAACCATGAAGTCTCCGGCTTTCATCGTATCCGTCCCGTTCAGAATCGCTCCTGGGTGGAACAGGAAATGGGCTACACCGTATACATCCTTGCTTCTCAACAACAG
Source organism: Paenibacillus sp. (assembly GCA_029239545.1). Lineage (GTDB taxonomy): Bacteria > Bacillota > Bacilli > Paenibacillales > NBRC-103111 > Paenibacillus_AA. The sequence continues at coordinate 3,854 of JARBUQ010000063.1, read as the reverse complement.
CAGCTTGGCTTCATCTGCTGTACATCTAATCGGTATAGGAGGGTCCCAGGCCAGCGTAGGCAGGCTGATCACATTGAACCTTCGGTTGTTCTCAGCAGGAGAAGAGACGGGAACGTTCGGATGACAGGTACCGAATAGAAAGCCTTTATTGCCTTGCTTCGTTCCGCCTTTGCTCTGCTCGATGCGAACGCCGGAGCGCTCGCACCAATGGTAGAAGGATGTGTCGCCTTCCCAGCGCAAGTAATGATTCTTGTTGCTCACGATCTCGTAACCCGGCACCTGAGCCTGCAAATAGTCTAATTGGTATCGATAATCGCGCTCCGACCAACTGCTCTCCGGGATTTCTGAGCCTAGAGCGTTGTAATGAAGGGCGATTTCGTGACCGTCCTGTTGGATCCGATTATAGATGCTGTCCGGATAACCAGGCGCAATCGTACACCAAGTGGAGGGTACGCCCGCTTCAGCGAGCTTGTCGAGCATCGTCTCAGCAAGTTCAACCACATTGCCGTCTGTATCATGCGAGATATGTCCGATTGCCGTTAAGCCATTCGGCCAGAACCAGGTTTGAGCTTCGCTTAACCCGATCTGCTGCTGCAGGTCATACAGCACCCGCGCAAGCAGTATACGCATCTCATCTACGATGGGATGCATGTAGAAAGGAGCCGTTCCATCCGGTGCTGTGTCTCTGTCGTACTGCCAGTCCAGGACTGAACCATCATCTGTTTTGAGTATTCCGTCGTTGATCAAACCGCTGCTGTCTGGAGAAGGACGGCCATCCCGTAAGACGGCTACACCCTGCTGAATTAAACATACGGTTTTCATCAGATCGAATCCGATCCACGCTGCAGTACCGCTCCCGATGCTGCGGCTCGTAAACGCTGGGTGCTCAGTCACAGTACCGTTGATGCTTCTCCATTGCCCCAAGCCTACTACGTCATCAGCATTTACTACAGCGAGGGTCGCATCGAAGCTGTGGAACGAACTCTTAAGGTCCTTGGTAAGCAAGCTGTCTCCCCAGAGAATCCAGCCCTCGTTCAATAAACTTGCCGAGCTGATGCCGAGAGTCTTTTCCAGCCCGTAGATCTGCCCGATTGCCAGCAGCGCATTGCCAGCTTCGCAATACCTCGACGCTGCTTCACTCCAGCCTTCGCTTGCCTCCGCTCCAATTACAACGGTAACTCCGGAAGGCTGCTCTCTAATCCAACTCTCCTGATCCCACTGATCGAAGGAATAGCCGGCATAATTCAGCATCTCGAATAAATAATTCCTGTAGTCATCTCTTCCTTCACTCCGAATCCGTTCACAATCGGACTGGCTCCAAACAATATGCAACATAGTTGTATGCTCCCTCTGCCACTTGACGGGATTACGAATGGCATCACGCTGTATTTTATGAATTTCGATTTTTTACTTTTTGCGTTACAATCTCAATTTCCTGCAAATATTCCAACGCGCACTGTACCATAATGTCCAACACCCTCGCACCTTTGTCCGCGGTTGCTTCCTCAGGGAAACCCCAGTAACCATCTTGAGTAATCTCGGTGACGTCAAAATAATCCATAAAGGCTTGGGGAACGAATTCCGGATTCGTTTGCGGCACGATGGCTTGAACCTTTTCTGGATGTGTGTGAAGCATGATGGAGGTTTCAAACTCACCTGCATGAACATCATTGTTCAAATGCTTGAATATTTCCCCATGCCGATGCATAGCAACGTCAGCGTGCAGGAGCACAACCTGCATCCCTTCAAGATTACGGTTCAGGTTGCGTACTGTCGGTTTAAGAATCCAGTTCCCGCCGTGAAAATTCACAATGACCAGCTTCTTATAGCCCGAATAGTGCAGGGATTCTGCTACGTCGCGGATTACAAGCGCTAACGTGTCAGCCTTAATATACACGGTCCCATTACCCTTGCGATGCTCAATAGAGGAGGTAATCGGTATAGCGGGCAGCAGGTAAGCATCCAGCTGTTCGGCGATACGGGAAGCGAATTCGTTCGCAAGAATCGTATCCGTACCAACAGGCAGATGACTGCCATGCTGTTCAATCGCTCCAACGGGCAGAACCGCAAGTTCACATTCAGTCTTGTCGAAGTCTTTGCGGGTATTAAAGATCGATAACATGATAGAAACCCTCTTTTCCTTTAGCGGACTGACGCATGCTGAATAGCCTCAATGTTCAACCCTTTATACACTTTGATTACTCCGGCAATTATTTCTTCCTCGTCCTTTTCGGTAAGCACCGGGCTGATCGGAATAAACACGGCACGCGGAATCAGATTCTCAGCCGAAGGGCAGAGACCGTCCTTGTAGACGACAGGGTTCTTGAATGGAAAGTTAAAAGGAAAATTGTCCTTCTCAATCGTCCGCTGATTCCAGATAGAAGGATGCTTATAAACCGGTTTGCCTCCGTACAGAGTATAGCTGCTTATAAGCTCGGCATTCAGCGCAGCGTTGAAACGGCCAGCGCTATCGGCGTCAGGCAGGATGAACCCGAGATTCGAGCCGATATCACCTGCATCATCAGGGGATCTGCGGAACACTATAGACGGCAGCTCTGCCGCGACAGCATCACGAATCCTATCGAAGCTAGTGCGCATATTGCCGACAATCGCATCCAATTTGGCCCATTGCTCCAGCATGACGGACCCTGTTACTTCGCTCATCCGATAATTTTGTCCGGCAAAGGCGTTCAATTCCTCAGAGGAATCAATCCCATATCTGGCTTTGTCGCGAAATACACCTTGATCGTGATAACGGACCGCACGCTCGAAATAGCCAACATCGTTCGTCACAACGGCCCCGCCTTCACCGGCAGTAATGATTTTGTTCATCTGGAAGCTGAAAGCACCAACGTCTCCAATCGTGCCTTGATAACGACCCTTGTATTTCACTCCACACGATTGGGCCACGTCTTCAATAACTGCAATATTGTGCTTGCGAGCGAATGCCATAATCGGATCCATATCACAAGGCGTGCCGATAATTGGAACCGCAATAATCGCTTTCACTTCATCGTCCATCACGCGTTCAAGGTCGGCAGCATCGATGTTCAACGTATCGTCTACGTCCACGAAGATGGGCACTGCATTACAGCAAATAACTGCGCCGGGAGTGGCTACGAATGTATTCGCTGGAACAATAACCTTATCCCCGTAACCGACTCCTGCTGCACGAAGGGCGATCACAAGCGCCGCAGTCCCGGAAGTCACTCCAAGCGTGTAAGGAATAGCAAGCTTCCCAGCCATTTGCTCCTCCAACTGCTTGACGTTGTCTTGCATATCAATTCCATAATAACGAAAAGGAGACTGTGACCTGACGACTTCAGCTACCTTCGCCTCTTCTTCGGGCCCCATAAATACCGCACCAGGGTAGTTGGGGGGCAAGGGTTTACTGCGGGCGGGCGTTCCGCCATCAATAGCAAGCTTGTTCATTTGGCTCTTCTCACTTTCATAATGAGTTAGTTAATTACAAGTTAATTGATATTAATTACTTGTAATTACAACATATCACCAGTAAAATAAAGCTGTCAATCGGTATATTTCATTTATCTACTCCTTACGGTTAGACAACATTTCTGTTTTATGCTAGGCTGGCTTAAAAAACATGGTTGACGGAAGGATGCTCCGCCTTGACAAGCAAATCTCAGCGTTCCACCTTTCATGAGCGTTACAAGATCGTATATAACCATTTAAGATCCGCTATTATATCTGGCGAGCTGATGCCAGGAGAATATATGCCGTCAGAGAACGAGCTCGCTGCACGCTTCGAGCTGAGCCGTCCATCGATTCGCAAAGTATTATCAGCCCTTGCTGAAGAAGGATTGGTCAAGATCGAGCGGGGGAAGGGGACGGTT
>JARBUQ010000062.1 GCA_029239545.1 Paenibacillus sp. | reverse complement strand
TCCTCAGCTGCTTCTATTTCTGCTTCAGACGTGCCTGTTGAGACGGCTTTCTGTTCTCCATTCAGCAGTTGAGTCAGCAGCTGAAGCAGCGCACCAGCAGCATCCTGAGCTGGCTCCTGATTGGGTACATTCGGTCCTGTCAGCAATCCGGGCATCAGTGTGCCAATCAATGGGGCAGAGCTTCCTGCAGATGAATCATCCTGAAGCACTTGAACAAGTGTTTGTGTAAAAGAGGTATTGCCAGCAGCTCCAGCTTGATTCGAGCTCGAAGCGGTGTTTGTTTGTGCATAATTACCAGTAATCATCCTTGTAGCTTCCATTTTGTTATTCACCTCCTTTCCATGCTTCATATTTGGAGATGTTATTGCGTTAACTTAACGGTCAGTGCCGCCGCTATCTGTTTGTTCGTTTTCGCCATTTCTACAAGCACACGGGATCTTCCCGCACTATCCATGCTGCTGAGAATGGCAAGCACTTTTGCCTGATTCGTTGGATTCATCTCAAGAAGAATCGCCGATGCGCTCTTGGCATCCATAGCCGAGAAAGTAGCTCCCAAATCTTCTTTGCTGATCTGCTGTGGTACTACAGCTTCATTCTGGTTAACTGTCAGCCGTTCTTGCAAAGCTGCAATTTGACGATCTTTGGCCGGCACAATATCCTTCAACTGAATGGAAGCATCCGCGGCCTTCTTGGGATCCATCTTCTCGAGCACTCTGCCTCGATCGTCAGACTTCATTTCGCTTAATACCAGCACCATCTCCTGAAGGGTCATATTCTCCAGAATCGGTGCTGCTTTACTTGCAGTCATTTTGGCGTACATGCTAGCCAGCTGCTGTACCTGCAGCTTGTATTCCTCATCAGTTTGCGTTTTTATTTGTTCTTTCTCCTGCAATTCCTTGAGCTGTGCCTGCAAATCCTTAATGGTCTGATCCTTATTCTGATTGTCTGAACCGACTTTACCTAAACTTGCTTCCTGCTGTTTGATCGTGTTTTTCAGTTCCTCTAACTGAGCTTCCTTCTCCACAGTCGTGTCAACCGGCTTGTCTGGAGTTGTTCTGTCAGGTGCGACCGCCGGGTCGGGAATGAACTGTGAAATAACTGGAATTTTATTGGCCGTGCGTAGCACTCCATTCAACAAACTTTGATCAAACAGCGCAAAAAGGACGCCCAGCAAAACCACTGTGAAAATGATCGGGGTTGCGAAAAACAAAAAGCGTTCAAACGCTCCATACGAAGATTTTTCCACATCGGCTCTTGCCATGCCGCCACCCCATTTCCGTTGCTCTTAAACCGTCTGGATCCTTCGAGTTAAGGCGATTTCATCCATCTCATCCTGCTCTTTTTTTTGCATCAAGGCAGAGAACTGATCGAACGCCTTTTCCTTGGCCTTCTCCCACACCTTCTCTTCCTTCACCTTCTCACCCAGCTTCATCTGCTTCAGCTCAACTTCCAACTCAGCAGCTTTCACATCCGCCTGTTTCCGATTAATCTGCTTTTCGAGATAATCAAGAAAATCCTGATGCTGCAGCAGCTGGGATACGGTCGTTCGATTCGTCGATGCTTGACCTAATTGTTGCTGAACATCATTGCGATTTTGCTGATAGTCAGACAATTGCGCAAGCTCTGACTGTAGAACACCAACAGCTTCTGAAAGTCCCCATTCCGCCTGTGTCTTCTCATTAGCTTTTAGATCAAGCAGCTTCTGCAGTGGATACCGAAAACGCATTTACTCAGCCCCCATAAAATTGTTGGATCAATCGATCACTAGCTTCTTGGTAATCTACTTTTTCCGTCGTTTTCTGGCGCAAGTATGACCAAATATCAGGTATGTATCGCAGGGCAGTATCGATGTCGGGATTTGAACCGCTTTGGTACGCCCCGATATTAATCAGATCTTCCGAATCTTTATAAATAGCCAGATAACGTTTGAGAGTATCCGCTGAATCCATTTGCTGATCCGGAACAATTTCTTTCATACACCGGCTGATGCTGGCCAGCACATTGATGGCGGGGTAATGTCCCTTATGAGCCAAGCTCCGATCAAGCACTATATGTCCGTCCAATATTCCACGGACTGTGTCTGCTATCGGTTCATTCATATCATCACCGTCTACAAGAACCGTATAAAAGGCTGTTATCGAGCCTTTTGCTCCAGTACCGGCACGTTCTAACAGCTTCGGCAGATTGGCAAAGACCGAAGGCGTGTATCCGCGAGTCGCCGGAGGCTCTCCAACTGCAAGACCAACTTCACGAAGAGCAGTAGCATATCGCGTAACAGAATCCATCATCATCATTACGTTTAATCCTCTATCACGGAAATACTCTGCGATGGAGGTTGCGATAAGCGCTCCTTTAATTCTTACGAGGGCCGGTTGATCTGAGGTAGCCACAATAACAACAGATCGCGCCAAGCCTTCGGGACCTAAGTCACGCTCTATGAAATCCAACACTTCTCTGCCGCGTTCGCCGATTAACGCAATGACGTTAACATCAGCAGAGGTGTTGCGGGCGATCATTCCCATTAGGGTGCTTTTACCGACCCCGGAACCTGCGAATATCCCAACGCGCTGACCTTTACCTATCGTGAGCAGACCATCGATACAGCGTACGCCCACACTGATTGGATCCAACACGCGCTGTCGCTTAAGCGGGTTGCTCGGAGTATTCGTCGTAAGAGCCTGAGCCATTCGAGAAGGCAGCAAGGAGCCGTCCATCGGCTGCCCAAGACCGTCAAGCACCTTGCCCAGCAGCTCATGTCCCACAGATACTGTAAGCGGCTTCCCTGTGCTGACAACGTCACACCCAGGTCCGATTGAGTGCAGTTCACCCAGCGGCATCAGAATGACCTTGTTATTGCGAAAGCCTACCACTTCAGCCTTCAGGGGCTGAGTAGATTTGAATGGATATATATGACACAGATCACCTACACTCGCATCCGGACCTTCTGACTCAACAGTCAGCCCTATCACCTGTGTGACTTTGCCATTGACACGGATTGGATCCATATGCTTCAACTGCTCGATGTATTTGTGCGCTTGAATTCCGCTACTCATTCAGGGATGTCCCCTCGCTTCTCCGAAATAGCTGCAGAAGTGCTGCCTTAATCTCTTCCAGCTGAGTATCCACTCTCGCATCGATACTGCCAAAGGAAGAGCGTACTACACACCCGAATTCTCCTACACTGGGATCAGGAAGCACTTGCAGCTCAGCCTGGGAGTCGAGTGAAAGCTGCAGCTCTTCACGAAAGTCCTGCACGAAAGCAAATTGACTGGGAGATACACATAACGAGATCACGCCTTGCTCTCTCTTGCGCTGCAATACTTTGCGAATAGACGCTATTACCCATTCAGGTTCCAAACTGAGTTGACGACCTATGACCTTCTCTGCAATGGAACAGCTTAATTCTATAAGGAATGGCTCTGCTTCTTGAATCATTTGCTGCTTGAGAATTGTTCCGTGCTCAATTATTGATTTGGCACTCACAATTAATTGCTCGTACTGATCTTGAATTGATTTCTGCGCTTCTGAATAACCTTTTTGGTAACCAGTCTCATGCCCATTTTGCTTGGCTTGCTCCACATGCTTCAAGTCTGCTGTGCGTTTTTCTGCCCACCAAGCTTCTATCTCTGCTTGCGTGGACTTCTTTAGCCGCTCAGCGGCCTCCGATGCTTGTTTGAGGATCATCTCGGCTGCTGCTTCTGCATCAGACACGATTCTTTCCTTCAAAGAATTGCCTTCTGCAAGCTGTGGATCCTCATCTGAAGAAATATCTGAATTTGGTATAAATTCCAATGATTCATCTTCCGATATAACGGGTACAGGGTTAATGACTACAAGATCGTCTACACTGATTACTCTGGCTGCCTTGATTACCTTAGACAACGATATCATCTCCTCCGCCGCGGGCGATAATGACCTCACCGGCTTCTTCCAAACGACGAATCGTGGCGACAATACGAGTCTGTGCCTCTTCTACATCACGCAAGCGTACGGGGCCCATATATTCCATCTCTTCACGGAAAGTCTCAGCCATACGTCTGGACATGTTGCGGAATATCATCTCACGCACCTCTTCGCTAGCAACTTTGAGAGCAAGCTGAAGATCGGAGTTCTCGATATCCCGAATAATACGCTGGATCGATCGGTTGTCGATATTGACGATATCTTCGAATACGAACATTCGTTTCTTGATTTCTTCAGCTAATTCAGGATCCTGAATTTCGAGTGAATCGAGAATGGTACGCTCTGTACCCCGGTCTACTCCGTTCAAGATCTGAACAATGGCTTCAATACCACCAGCAGATGTGTAATCCTGAGTGACCGTCGAAGATAGTTTTTGCTCCAGCACTCTTTCCACTTGTGTAATTACTTCAGGCGATGTGCTGTCCATGAGTGCGATTCTCTTAGCAACCTCAGCCTGTTTCTCCTGAGGCAAGGAAGATAAGATAATAGAAGCTTGCTCTGATTGCAAATACGAAAGGATAAGAGCGATAGTCTGCGAATTCTCATTCTGGATAAAGTTGAGAATTTGACCTGGATCAGCCTTTCGAGCGAAGTCAAATGGTCTAACCTGCAGGGTTGCAGTAAGACGGTTAATAATGTCCATGGCCCGGCCGGAGCCAAGCGCCTTCTCCAGAATTTCTTTCGCGTAAGAAATACCGCCTTGAGAGATATATTCCTGGGCCAAGCAAATCTGATGGAATTCAGCTAATATTCGCTCTTTCTCGCCCGCATCCACTTTGCGAACATTCGCGATCTCTAGTGTGAGATGCTCGATCTCTTCCTCTCGCAAATGTTTGAAGATTTGCGCCGATACTTCAGGACCCAGGCTGATTAGCAAAATCGCCGCTTTTTGACGTCCTGTCAACCCGGTCGGGAGCTGTGTCCCTTTCGCCATGAAAGTCCCCCCTATTCATCTACAAGCCATGTTCGCAACAAGTTCACAAAATCCTCTGGCTTCTTCTTCGCCAGTGATTCAAGCTGTCTCCGGATTTGATTTTCTGGTGAAGTGTTCTCCATATCAATCGTTGGCAGCTCTACTTTTACAGGTTCTGGAATCTCTTCTTCTATTATTTCATTGCGTTTTCTTCTACGCATCAAGTAGCCGCCTAATCCTGCTAGAATTAGTGCAGCAGCCCCTATGCCACCGTAGAGCAAATAATTATTCGAAGCTGAGGTTGCACCGATATTCCCTGGAGCAAATGGCGACACGAATAGTGTAACTTTTCTCGCAAGAACTTCGTCTGTATATGTAGTACCACTATCAGCAAGCGAAGCAGATACGATGCTGACTAATGATCTTTGAACTGTATCCCTCAATTCCGGAGTAAGGGAGTTCGGATCATCCTTGATGGGTGGCTCAATCCCTACGTTAATCGATAAATCTTTGACCACAAAAGGACTGGATATGATTTCGTTCTTGATTCGGTTCACTTCAAAATTCAGAATCTCGTTCGTTTCTTCCGATTCCGAATTACCGCCAGCACTATTATTTCCTTGGTAAGTAGGCACATCCGTATTTCCTGTACCTGGAACTCCCCCGCTGACTGCTCCTTCGGTTGTAGAGGACTTCGTGTTTCTTTGACTACTGATTTCGATTCCTCTAGTATCCTGGACATTTACAGGTGTTACCAAGTTTTGCAAACTGGATTTTTGATCAAAGTTCAAAGTTGAGACTACGCTTACGACCACTTTATTGGGACCCATAATCTGTGATAGCATGGCCAGGATATTTTTCTGAAGATCGCCTTGAAATTGATTCTTAACCTGAAATTGCTGCTGAATTTGACTGGATGCGCTTGTTCCCACACCACCCGCCTTGGAGTAAGGCATCAATTCGCTATTCTGATTGGAAATGGTGATGTTTTCGTATTTTAGATTGGGGACCGTCTTGGCTACCAGATTATACATGGTATCAACCTGATTCTGATCAAACTTGTAACCGTTCTTAAGATTCAGGACTACCGAAGCTGTGGAATCCTGTTTCTCCGTTACTAGAAAGGCAGTTTCTTTGGGGACCGTAATCAATACCGTCGAGCTCGATACACCGTTGATCTGATTGAACATTTGCTGAATAGCGCCTTGCATAGCCACAATCAGCTTAACATTAAATTCATTGTCGGACATTCCGAACGTTTTGTTGCCTTCAAATGATGCATAACCAAGCGATCCACCCTTATTCAATCCTTGAGACTCTACATCAAGCTTAATAGAAGGCGCTTGAGCGGCCGGCACCGATATTGCTTTTCCATCGGGACTGATTTCATATGGAATCTTGGCTCCATCCAAGTAGCCTTTGATCGAGGCGGCATCTGATGGCTGTAAATCTGTGAATGCTGGCACATATTCGGTCTTAGAAAGATTAATTGCCGTAAGAATAAATACCGCAATAAGGAAAACGATCGTTCCGAGAACCATATACTTTTGAACTTTACTAGCTTGTTTCCAATACTGGGACAATCGATCCCTGTACTGGAGTATGGACTCGTTCACCTTGTCACCCCGCCAAAGCACTTCTGCTACGATTTATTATGCGTTATAGCTGCGTTCTCATGATCTCCTGGTATGCTTCAATCGCTTTGTTACGGATTTGGACAGTCAGCTCCAAGCTCAGGGCAGCTCTCTCTGCGGCAATCGTCAATTGATGAACATCCGCTATTTCTCCGATAATAAACTTGTCGTTTAGTTGATCCGTTGTCGTCTGCTGCGCTTGAACCGAACCGAGTGCAGTGTTAAGAAACGCTCCAAAGCTTTTCGTAACATCGGTTGCTCCCGTTGGTTCTGTTTCTTTCGTCAGAAGTGGCGGCATGGCTGGCTTTGGTAAAAATGCTATTTTCTCGATCATCTAATAATTCCCCCGTTATTTGCCGATTTCCATTGCCTTCATAATCATTGCCTTAGTCGCATTCAAAGATGTCACATTCGCTTCATAGGACCGGGTTGCTGACATCATATCCACCATTTCTTTCAGAATGTCGACATTAGGAAGCTGTATGTATCCATTCTCATCCGCATCCGGGTGGGTAGGGTTATACTCTTGCTTGAAGGGAGCGGTATCCTCGGTTATTCTGGAAACTCTTACTCCATCACCCGTGCTTTTGTTCAAAGCAGCCTGCAGCTGCTGCCCGAACGGAACCTGCTGCTTGGTTTCCATAGTGATAATCTTCCGCTGGTAAGGAATCCACTTTCCATCTACAAGCTTGTTGCGAGTCGTATCTGCGTTGGCAATATTTGATGAGATCACATCCATTCGGAACCGTTGAGCGGTCAATGCCGATGAACTAATATCAAAGCCATTCGTAAGTTTCATTGTTAACGACCTCCATTTATTGCTGTACGATACAACTTGAAGTCATGATTAACCTGTTGAATCAGAACATTATACCGAAGCTGGTTTTTGGCTAACAGCGACATTTCATAATCGATATCCACGTTGTTATAGTTGTTGTTCATCAAGGATTTCTCATCCGTCAAAATCTGCGGTTCTACCGATGAAGTCTTTTGTCCTATAGGTATATGCCTAGAATCAGTCCTATAACCTTCAATTGTTTGGGTCTGCAGCTCCTGCTGGAGCAGATCCTCGAACTGAACATCGGACCTTTTGAAATAGGGCGTGTCGACATTTGCTACATTATTGGAAATAACCTTTTGTCGAAATGTAGAAGCGTCGATTGTGCGTTCCATCATCTGTAGACTTGGTTTATTCCACAAAACCATATGATTTACCCACTTTCAAATAGAAGAATAGTATTAAAGTATTCAACAGCGCAAGTATTTTTCCTTCTTCATAAACGCACTTTATTAAAAATTAACATAGAAAATGTCTTTTATTGTAACATGACAACCAGTATTAGTTTCTACAAATTTCGCCTTTCCTGCAATGAGCAAAAAGCCCTATCTTTGGATAGGGCATTAAATCAACACAAATTTAATTATTTATACATGTTCAAGTAACCCTTCAAGCTTATACTCTCGCCTTGGTTAAGCTCTGAATCAATTGATCATTCAAAATTTTGATATAGGTGCCTTTCATTCCAAGCGAACGGGTCTCAATGACACCCGCGCTCTCCAGCTTTCTAAGTGCATTCACGATTACAGAGCGAGTAATTCCTACCCGATCTGCAATTTTGCTTGCGACAAGTAGGCCTTCCTTGTCCTTCAATTCTTCGAGAATATGGTCTACCGCTTCCATCTCGCTGTAAGATAAGGAGCTGACCGCCACTTGAACAACCGCCTTGCTTCTTGCTTCGATCTCAATCTCTTCTGCTCTTTCACGCAAAATTTCCATACCAACAACTGTAGAGCCATACTCAGACATAATAAGATCATCATCAATAAAAGGCTCTTCTGCGCGTGTCAAAACAAGGGTACCGAGTCGATCTCCTCCTCCGATAATAGGAATAATCGTCACTACCTTTTGCTCAAAGAAGGCATGTATGGTGCCCGTGAAGCGGTGGTAAGGGCTATCCTCGTCCAGATTGGAGGAGGTTTCTTCAATTTTCTTAAGAATATTATTGTACTCTTCAGGCAGTCGGCGATCATCTGTAATCATCGTCCGGAGCAGCTCTGAATCAAACTCGTCTGCAATGGCGTACCCTAGTATTTTGCCTTTCCGACTTACGACAAAAATGTTGGCCTCAATTAAATCCCTTAATACTTCTGACATTTCCATGAAACTTAAAGCATTGCCGGCCGCCTTTTGAAGCAACCGGTTCAGCCTTCTGGTCTTCGCTAATAAACTCATTACCTTGCCTCCTTACTAAATCCCCACAACGTGAGGTGAAGCCTTCTATTACAAAATGTACTGACTTAAATCCCGATTTTGGGCAATATCTGCGATCTTGTCCTTTACATACTCAGGTGTGATTAGAATATGATCAAGGGAAATATCCGGCGCCTCGAAGGAGAGATCCTCCAACAGCTTCTCCAGAATCGTATGAAGACGTCGCGCCCCGATGTTGTCTGTATTCTGATTAACCTCCGCAGCAATTCTGGCGATCTCCTCGATAGCTTCATCAGAAAACTCGACTCGGATTTCTTCTGTCTCGAGCAATGCGGTATATTGCTTCGTAAGCGCGTTCTGGGGCTCTTTCAAGATCCGCACAAAATCTTCCTTGGTCAGGTTGGACAGCTCTACACGAATCGGAAATCTTCCTTGAAGCTCGGGAATGAGATCCGAAGGCTTCACGGTATGAAACGCGCCTGCAGCCACGAAGAGGACGTAATCTGTTTTGACTGGCCCATACTTCGTCATGATAGTGGAGCCCTCTACAATAGGCAATATGTCCCTCTGGACCCCCTCACGGGATACATCAGGTCCCGCACCGCGTCCTGTACTGGCAATCTTATCGATCTCATCAATGAATATGATCCCGGATTGTTCAGCCCGTTTAACGGATTCTTGTATAACTTCGTCCATGTCAAGCAGCTTCTGGGCTTCCTCCTGCAGCAGCACATGGCGTGCTTCCTTGACCGTTAATTTGCGTTTTTTCAATCGTTTGGGCATCAGGTTGCCGAACATTTCCTGCATGTTCATCCCCATCTGCTCATTGCCTTGCCCCGCAAACATATCCATCATGGACGGCGTGCTGTCTTCTACCTCAATCTCAATCGGGTCGTTCTCCAGCTCACCGCGCATCAGCTTCTCTTTTAGCTCGGCTCTGCGCTGAAGGAGGGATTGGTCCGTCTCCGTTGCCTCCTGCTGGTTATTCGAGTTGGAACCGCCGAATAACATCTCAAGCGGATTTTTTTGTGATTTGGCACTTTTGGGAGAGGGAACCAGAATACTGACGATCCGGTCATTTGCCATTGCCTCAGCCTTGTCTTTGAGCTTCTCGGTCTTCTCTGCCTTCACGATGCGGATGGAGGTTTCGACCAAATCCCGTACCATGGATTCTACATCCCGACCTACATACCCTACTTCCGTAAACTTGGTAGCTTCCACCTTAATGAATGGAGCATTGACAAGCTTCGCCATGCGTCGTGCGATCTCGGTCTTCCCGACTCCGGTAGGACCCATCATCAAAATGTTTTTGGGGATAATTTCATCACGTATGGATTCATCCAGACGACTGCGACGGTAACGGTTGCGCAGAGCAACAGCTACCGATTTTTTGGCTTGCTTCTGACCTACAATGTATTTGTCTAGCTCTGCGACGATCTGTCTTGGCGTCCATTCAGCTTTATTCATGCTCATGGTCAAGGTCTGCCCCCCAACGTTATGAAATCTCTTCCACAATAATGTTATGATTCGTGAACACACATATGTCCGCTGCTGTTTCTAATGCTGCTCTGGCCATTTCTTTTGCTTCCAAGTGTGTAGCATGACGCTTCAAGGCGCGTCCGGCCGCTAATGCGAATGAGCCTCCTGATCCAATAGCCAATACTCCGTCATCAGGTTCAATAATTTCTCCATTCCCAGAGATAAGGAGCAAGTATTGAGCATCCATAACAATCATCATAGCTTCCAGACGTCGCAGAACACGATCTGAGCGCCAATCCTTGGCTAATTCCACGGCCGCTCGCTGAAGATTGCCCTGGTGCTCTTCAAGCTTCCCTTCAAACTTCTCAAAAAGAGTGATGGCATCGGCTACAGAGCCCGCGAAGCCAGCAATTACTTTTCCGCGATACAGCCTGCGTACTTTCTTGGCCTGCTGCTTCATGATCATGCTGTTACCGAAAGTCACTTGACCGTCTCCGGCTATTGCTCCCTTGCCCTCATGCCGCACGGCAAAGATTGTTGTCGCATGAAAAGTGTCCACGTTTGCTTCCTCCCCATTGATTAATTAACTTGCTGAACCATGCAAGGGCTTCGTACAAACAAGAAACAGCACCAAATGCATCGATCGGTCGCTGTTTCATATAAACATTTAGTTGTTGGAGATACTGGTGCGTCGTAAGAGAGCAATGCTTTCTATAATCCCACTCATCGTATCACATGGGACAGAGTGGATACAAGGCTAATTGTGTATAGTTGATGAAAAATTCTGAATTGTTTCTAATGCCCGTTCAGCGAGTTGCTCATTTTTCAGCTTTTTATTCCGAATCCGCTCGCCAGTAGGCGGCAGCAATCCAAAATTCGCATTCATCGGTTGGAAATGATCGGGATCAGCTGATGTAATATAATGCGCCATACTGCCAAGAGTAGAGTTCAGCGGAAGGGTAAGGCACTCGAGGCCTCTGGCCATTCTTCCTGCATTCAACCCGGCAATCAAGCCCGATGCAGCCGATTCTACGTATCCCTCCACTCCCGTCATTTGTCCGGCAAAAAACAAATCATCTCTTCTTGCGAATTGATAGGTTGGACGAAGCAGTCTTGGAGAATTAATAAAAGTATTGCGGTGCATAACCCCATAACGAACGAATTCAGCATTCTCTAATCCGGGAATAAGCGAGAACACACGCTTTTGCTCTCCCCACTTGAGATGAGTCTGAAACCCTACCAGATTGTATAAGGTTCCAGCAGCATTATCCTGACGCAGCTGAACAACAGCGTAAGGGAGCTTCCCCGTGTGAGGATTCACTAATCCCACCGGCTTCATTGGACCGAAGAGCGCGGTCTGTTTGCCTCGCTTCGACATCACTTCTATAGGCATACAGCCTTCAAAATAAATCTCTTTCTCAAATTCCTTAACCGGTGCAATCTCAGCCGTGATAAGCGCATCATGGAAAGTATTAAATTCATCTTCAGTCATTGGGCAATTCAGATAAGCCGCCTCTCCTTTGTCATATCTAGAGGCCAAATATACTTTGCTCATGTCGATGGAATCTTTTTCCACAATCGGAGCTGCTGCATCATAGAAGTACAAATACTCCTCGCCCATCAACTGCTTCAACTGCTCAGCCAGATCCGGAGATGTAAGCGGTCCTGTTGCCACAACCGTAATACCTTCTAACGGTAATTCACGAAGCTCTTCATTCCTTACTTCAATAAGAGGATGCTCTCTTAGTGTAGAGGTGACTTCTCCAGAAAACCCATCCCGATCAACGGCCAGCGCCCCACCAGCGGGAACAGCATGTTTGTCGGCACAAGACAGAATCAGCGAGTTCAACCGCCGCATCTCTTCTTTTAATACACCTACTGCATTGGTCAGCCCATTAGCTCTTAACGAGTTGCTGCACACCAATTCAGCAAATTGATCAGAAATATGTGCCGGTGTCTTGCGAACTGGCCTCATTTCATACAAAATCACCGGGACTCCTTGCTCGGCGATTTGCCATGCGGCTTCGCTTCCTGCAAGTCCAGCCCCGATGACAGTCACTTTCTGTATCTGTTCCTTCACTTTCTTCCCTCCACTGGGCTGCTGTGATTTAAGATTGCTATTGATAAAGGTTCCAGTTGGCCTCACCGTCTTCTTGCTAAAACCACGTTGTCGCTACATTACAATTCCAAAAACGTGGTTTCAACAAAGGACGGAGAGCTTTGCGATTATTCGGAGCCTGCAATATTCTCAAAACCAGCAACTATCAATAATCGGAGTCACCCTCGTCTTCCTGGATGACCTCC
>JARBUQ010000533.1 GCA_029239545.1 Paenibacillus sp. | reverse complement strand
AGCTAATTCCCCCAATGTTGTCAGGGTAAGAGCTTTGCCAACATAAACACCGATTCCATATTGTCCAGCCAAGAGCAGCACGTAATCTTGCACCATATCCAGCATTTTCATCAGATGGAGGCCCATTCGATCAAAGAAAAGCACTCAAAACAAGAATGTCGAGCCTGTCTTGATCAAGAACAACCTGACCGAAGCGAATCCGGTCAGGCTGTCCTTACTCCAAATTAAGATTATTTGTGCATATATGCAGTTGCGCGTTCTTCGATCCGTTCCATGAAAACGTCATATTGATGCAAGCCCTCTTGATGATATCTTTGAATCCAAGCGGACCAATTTCCAACAATTTCTTGAGTCTCAGCCATGATCTGTTCCTTCGAGTGATGTGGGAACAGAGCTTTGATCCAGGCAAGTCCAAATGAGATATGACCCGACTCGTCCGCCCAATCGTAATCGCAGTCCTGCGAGCCTTCCAGATCGTTCTGTTCAGCCAGCGTAACCTTCTTTGCTGCTTTGTTCAGAGGGCCTTTTTGCTCCAGTCCATGAAGCAGCAGCAGGAGTCCCTTCAGTCCGCGTTCTGTGTAGTAGGTTCGCCAATGATCGGGGACCATAGGATAATCGATTCCGATCCGGAAGCCCATGGACGCTAAACGTTGTTCTCCCATCATGGCATGGCGCATCTCATCATAACACCATCGTGCTGCATTGAAGTAAAGCGACCATGGCATTCCTTTGTAAGTCCAGATCAGTGCAGCAGGCGTCTCCGACGCCCACACCTCATTCGCGTGGTCAATGGCTATCCACACCCGCTCCTCAACCTCATTGTTAGGCTTGCGCGGAGGGACCTGCATAATGGCAGGCTCCCATGCCGGTTCGCGGGCACCCTCAGACGGCAGCTCATAATCGGGCTGGGTCAAGTAAGCTTGATGAGCGTCGCTTAGCGGCTCCTGATCAGGTCCTTCAATACCGCCGCATGCGGATATCACCCCGGCGATGAATGATTTGGCTTCAACGGAAGGCGCAAGCTTAAGCAGAATTCCGGATTGACTTTGCTTCAGAATCGATTGATACTCTGCCAGCTCAAGCTGCAGCTCAGGTACGATTCTGTTCAAGTATACATGCGAAGGTGCATCATCCAACGGATCACTCTCTGATAAATACGTTTGAAAAGACTGCAGCAGAGCGGGTTTGATGACTTCATACAGATAAGTCAGGAATATAACATCCGAACCTGCGGTCGGCAGCTTCTCAAGCACGCGTATTAGATGACGGTCGGAATCCTCATCTACATCGACACGAGGATACCGCAGCTCGAGCGCCCTGGAACGCAGCCAATCCGCATGTGCCGCGTCCAGCCAGATGTGCTTGGCCAGCATTTTTTTGCCGGGCCAGGATTGCATCTTCACCATATAACCAGACATCGCCCTCATGGATTCCTTGACAATCCGGTAGTAGCGGCGCATCATTTCGCTGGTTGTATTCACGTCTCTTAAGACGACCTGCCATTCGGATGAATTCAATGTAAGCATGCCCAGACCTCCTTGTGAATATTGAATAGTTGTGCATAATGGGGTAGCGCTATACTGAAAACTATATCAAGAATGTATCAGAGAGGAAATGCAACCTGTGACCAAGTTAATGGACTATACGATCATTTGGAGATTATAAGAAATGTGGATTCTCAGTTGAGCTGCAACAACCATAGTCAAATACAAGGCGTGAAATGGACAATCGGAGCTTAGCGGCCAGTTGGAACCGCTGTTACAATTAAGATAGCCGGGCAACACAGAAGCAGTATGGAATTCAAATCGATCTGAAGGAGAGTGGGATCTGGAATGAAGCAAAAATTCGCCGCACAGCTTTATACGCTCCGAAATGAGCTTGAGAAGGATTTTCCAGGTGTGCTGAGAGAGCTGAAGAGGATGGGTTGGGCAGGGGTACAAATTTCCGGTTTACGCGGTTATTCAGCGCAAGAAATTGCAGCTGTGCTGCAAGAAACAGGTCTTGGTACTGCAGGGATTCACGTCAGTCTTGACAGACTTTGCAATGAGCTGAACGAGGTGCTCGAAGAAGCTCGTTTATTCAACACGCGTGATGTGGTGTGTCCGTTCCTGCCGCAGGAACTTCGCAATGTGGAAGGGTACACCGCTATAAGAGCCGAGTTGAATCGTATTGCAGCCGACATAACACAGCAAGGCTTTCGCCTGAGCTACCACAATCATGCATTCGAGCTGGAGGAGAAGGCTGACGAAGTCACGGCGTTGCAATATTTGCTTGAACCGACTGGGGATAACGCCATACTAGCAGAGATCGATGTGTACTGGGTCAAAAAAGGCGGCTATGATCCGCTATCCTTCATCCAGCCTTACTCGGGACGCATGCCGATCATCCATTTGAAGGATATGACAGCCGATGAGCGTCAAACATATGCCGAGATTGGCACGGGTCTGATTGATTTTGCACCGATTCTCACATGGGGTGAAGCAAACGGTGTTGAATGGTACGCCGTAGAGCAGGATATATGCCCCGGCGATCCGATGGATAGCTTGCAGATCAGCTTGAACAACCTGAATCGATTGGCGGATCAGTTATCTGGAAGATGAGGGTTTACTCTGTCTTCAAGGACGAATTACACGGAAAGGAGCCATTTCTTTAGGGGATGGCTTCTTTTACATAGGAATGGAACAGAGAAGACTAACTGAAGGGAAAGATGCGGGTATACCGAATTAATCAGCGCGTGGATGTTGCATTCACCGCTGCTGTCAACCGGACTAAACGACATTGTGGACGAGTTCGAACAGATCAGCCTCGGTGGGCTATACAAAGATCGATCACGGGACTTGCGCGGACATACGTTCCGTTATTTGCTCCAAAACCCCCGTTATTTTG
>JARBUQ010000061.1 GCA_029239545.1 Paenibacillus sp. | reverse complement strand
ACCAAAGTGATTGGCTTCTACGATCCAACATTGACCAAGAGCTTGCCCCCTATCGGAAAAGCAGTAAAGGTGCTTGTTCAGGCCTCCGAGTAATAATTAGTTCATTAAATGACCACAAAAAGAGTCGCCTGCGGCATATAGACGCAGGCGACTTTTCTTCATTGTGACCCTCTTCCGCTTCAAGTTTCGTTTATTTATATCGTCCATATTGCTTGGCATAACTCAAGATCCGATAATAAAGTGTTTTGTCTTTCTTATCCTTGAGCGGATAGAACTGCGGTCTTGTATTGACTTCCAGAATCCATAATTGCCCTTGGCGGTCGATAGCCACATCCAGACCGAGCTCTCTGAAGCCGGACTTCTTGCGATCGAAGCATCGTCCCACATCAACACCCAGTCGCTTCAAGCGTGTCTGCGTTTGATTGATCCTGCTCTTTCCATAGCCGGCACCCGCAAGCGTACTGTGAAAGGCACCCACCCTGCCGCCCTGGTTGTAGTTATTTACGATCTTACCTTTCTTCCCAATCTTCGTAAAAAGCGCGCTGCTTACCCACTTTTTGCGATTCGTCTTCTGTACCATAACACGAACATCGAAGGGGGAGCCCTTTGTTGTAGCCAGGCGGATTCCCTTCTGCAGCAAATACGATCTTCCATTGGCAAACTGCTTCAGCTTGCGGTATAACCCTTCCGTGGAGGAATAGGCGGTTTTGTGTGAATTGTATTGCGTTACGTATGTGCCCTTGCTTGGTCGCTTGATCCTTATGATACGGGCTCCGCCAGTGCCGCCTGTTGGCTTGAAATACACTTCCGGGTATTTCGACACCATCATCAGCATTTTCTCTTTGTTGAAAATTACCGTTTTCGGTACAAAACTCCTCAGGCGGCTATTGCTGAGCAGCCACTTCGTCTTTCCCCATTTGCTTTTATACGTTCTGCTCCATTTTTTCAACATACATGCCTCCCTTCCTTTCAACATACGCTGTGACAGGGAGTCGGTCACAACGCTTGCCCACAGAGTACAGTAGTTTTTCCTTAAGTGTGACTTAGACAAGCCCACATCAGTCTACACGTCGTACTCCAGCTGTTTACGCGCCTGCAGGATGAAGTCTAGCGGAGTTACAATCGTCTCTGCATCATATTCGACAGCCCCTATTCGCAGATTCAATTCAATCTTATATTTTTCTGCAAATTCGACATTGTTGAACTCTACGACGCTTTGCATCAATCGCTCAATGACCAGATTGGCACCTACACGGTCCGTGAAGAGCAGCATGCCCCAGGTCGGGTTCTCCTTGTTAAGCATGTATAAGGAATCATTCGTGCGAATACTCATCTCATTCAGCTTTGAGAGGTCGTACATCGCCTCTGTCATCTTCTCTTCGCTGATCATACGCTTTAGCTCGTCCCAATACTTCACATTCACCACCATTAACGTTAGTGGAATTTTATACCGGACGGACAGAGCCATGAATACAGTGGCGTCCTTTTGGAACGAGCGGCTATTTTTGAGATTGGTGTTCTCATCCATGGTGGCCAGCGAATCATTCGTTTTTTGCAAAATTTCATTCTCCGTCTGCAGCTGCTTCTGAGCCAGTGTAAGCATCCACGTCACAACAGTGAATACCGGGGTCATAATTAGCCAAAAATAGTTCTGACTGCCAATCACATCCCCCACCACGACGGTTTGGTACAGAGTAAAGGTGCCGTAGCCAAAAATAAACACAATATTCAGAATCAGACCCGCTGTTACGTTCGTAAAATAAGTGACTATGGCTATCAGAAAAGCCAGATTCAAGAAAATGATATTCTGAATGTACCGATCAGGATCGCCTGCCATGAACAAGATACATATAAAACAGATCAGGAACAATAACAAGAAGGCGCTGTCTGACAAAAGGCTGCTCTGATTACGCTTCATCGCATTTTCCCCCGCTTCAATCTATATTTGCGGATCATGAGAATCAACGATAAGAGAACCAGAACCAGGACCAACACGATAGCAATCATAAACCCCAGTACATCTTTACGTTGAAGAACGTCGCTGATCACCGTTGACTGCGCTTGATCGGCTTGTTTTTTGAAACGGTATGCCTGAATATTGCCATCCTTATCGGTCACCGCTCCATCGCCAAAAACTTTCCAGATGGTGCCCTCGCTTGCAAGCAGCTTGGAGGCCAGGTAATAATATTCGGAGCCCGCCCCGGTTACAGCTAGCAGCCCATGTCCTGCTCCATAGGGGGAGTCAATCAGCTGCAAGGTACCGATCCGCTTGCCGTAGCCTGCCTCAATACTCATCTTTTCATTGGAGCGGATCCCGCTGCCGCTCAAGTCATACTGAAAATATAGCTTGCTGTTGTTCTCTCGAATGATCTTATTGTTCTGATAAGTTCCGATCGCAATAATCTGTTTGTCCTTCAGGTCTTTTGCTTCTGTTCCCGCTCCATAAAATTTCACCTCACCCGAATTACCCTCCGCATATTGCCCTAACAGGTTGAATAAGTTCGTGATCGTCTGAAACGTATAGAAATCCCGCTGATCCGGCAAAATGACCGCCACATTATTGTAGATGCCATCCCGCAGGAACGGATATGGGTAGTTGTTGAACAACAGGTCGGTTCTATCCTTGGTGTTCAACTGCAGCATGGAATCTTTGGTAATGAAGGCCCAGGGCATTTCATTCTGATTCTGTATACAGCTTACATTGTTCTTCAGCTCCAGATCGAATGCTACCGTAACCGTGAAGTTTCCGGTCGTGTTAAGGTTCTTGGGAATAGGCACCGTCATGTTGTCTCCGTCCGCAAGCACAGCGGTTAACTTTTTGCTGCCTATCGGTGCATTGTTCACAAGCAGGGTGACCATCGAGCGATCGAAATCCAGGTTTTTGGCATACCGGAAGTCGAGGTTGATTTTGCTAGCTTCCGCGATGGAGCGATTGGCCGGCAGGGGAACAAAATAAGTTTTTTCACGATGCATTGAACCACTTATCCGGTCCCCAGTCTCAGTCAATATCACGTTTTTACTGATTGTCGTTACAGGAGAAGCTACTTCCGTCAGCTCATTAACTACTTTGGAGGCACTGTTCAACTGCCCCATCAGGGCTTGATTGGCCACAAAGCGTCCTGCTTTTACCAGCAGCTCGAAACTCTTGGAAGTAACAACCAAGGTGTGCTGCTTATCCGTGTTCACCAATTGAATGATAGCGTTGCTGCTTAAGTCCTGGTCGCTGCTTAGAAGACTTTTAAGCTCTGCGGGAAGAGAGTCGTATAAAGCTATAACTACAACCGCTGTTTTATCCTTCAGGTTATCCGGGCTGTAAGAGAGAATCGGAATAATCTTATCCTTCAGGCTGTTGGCTTTGGAGAATCCAGATAAAGCATAGACAGCAGCCTCCAACTCGGACGAGCTGCTGTTCAAAGGAACCGCAATGGCGTTGTGTCCAGCCTGAACGGTGTCCAGACCAATGAAATGCTGGTTGAAATCGCTGATCGTTCCATTCATAGGAGTAGCCGCATACTGAACCCTTACACTCGAGGTGTTGTACACTTGAAGCCAGCTCTCTCTTGTCTGAGGCGGCGGGCAGGCCAGCTCCGGATTCGTCGTCGATTGGATATTCCCTTCAATCGTTAAGGTGTTGGTTCCCTTTATGATCAGCTCAGCAGGAATCGTGACAGTCACGCGCTGTTTCGTATCTTTGCTGGCCACGGGCCGGAAGGAATGAAAGGTAGTGCCATTTATGATCATAGTCACACTGGACAGTTCATTCATTAATAAAGGAGATGCCTGGTAGTCCAGATTCACCTTTACTTCGCTTACCTGCCAATAGGGTGGAATCTGAAAATATTGCTGTCTGGACGTCATGCCTCCGGACAGAGCGTTATTCGTATCTGTAAAGGTTGTTTCATAAGTCTGCGCTGCTGCTGCATCTAAAGCCTCTACGGCCGTGGCTTGTACAAACTGGATGAACAGCATAGACAAGCAGATCATAGCCATTATAACGATTTTTCTATTCACAATTTCCTCCCCTTTCCTAGTAACGTTCTGTTTTATACCATTTGGCTTCCCGCTTGAATACCAGGTCCTTCAAATAGGCGTACAAGCCATAAGCCGCTACAACCATCCAGAATTGGCAGTAGGACACATACATAAGCATAATAATCCATATATTAGAAAGCTTCATTTCGCCTTTTTCCGTTATAACCGTAATAAACGTGCCGACGATGAATAATACAACGGCAAGCAGCCACAAAAACGTGCTGAACCCGGCAATTGTAGTATGCACGTACCCTAATGCATGCAGGATGAGCAGGATGTCCGACATAATCAGTGAAGTTAGCAGGAGGAAATAGATAGACAAGAAATATAAGAGATCAAAGCGAATATTTTTGGCCGCAGGATCAAAGATCAGCCTCGCATTTTTGACAATGACATAAATATTGCCCTTCGCCCACCTTGTTCGCTGCTTGAACCACACCTTCATGGTCTGCGGCTCCTGTTCCCATGTAACAGCCTTCGGTTGGAATTTAATTCTGTACCCCATCATATAAATGCGAAAGCTGATCTCGGTGTCCTCCGCAATCGCCTTGACATCCCAACCGCCGATGGACTCCACGATATGACGCCTCATAATAAAATTGGTGCCCGGAATGGTACACAGCTTGAACAGTTTCCAGCGTCCCGCCTGTGCCATCCATTGGAACGATAATGTCTCTATATTGATAAATCGGGTCAACAGACTGGCATCTCGATTGCGGGTACGGAATTTGCCAATCACCGCTCCTAGCGTTGAATCATGCATAATTTCCCCAACGAGATAGCGCAGTGCTTTTTTCTCCGGCGTATTATCCGCATCATAGATAGCAATCAGCTCACCTTGGCTTTGTTGGAAGCCGATGTTGAGTGCATTGGACTTTCCTTTGCCCCCCGTTATCTTATCGGTGTTGATAATAATCAAGTTTCGCCCGGGATGTCGATCCTGTACCTTGGCTAACAGAACACTGCTGTTATCGGAGGAATTGTCGTTAATGACAATAATCTCATACCGATCACGCGGATAATCAAGCGCCAGCAGGGATTCCACGGTCTGAACGATCACCTTTCCCTCATTATGGGCGGGCACCATGATCGTGACGAACGGCGCCTCTCCCACGATCTCTGGAACTGTCTCGCTTTCACCTTGAATATAATAGAGGTAACCGGCTATGATAAGCACCACATTTACGAGCAAGAGGGACCATATACAGATCACGGCAATAAGCATAAGAATATCTGCAATTGTCATAGCTGTCTCCTTATTTGTAATATTTACGTCTGTATAATCGGTACCCGATGATGAAGAGAAATCCGAACACCAGCAGGGTGAGAACAATAATGATTATAAATACTGTATTCTGGAAGTTGAACAGCTTGGAGAAGCTTTTCTGCTCTTCTTGGACATAGGCAAAATCAGCGCTGATCTCCTTCTTAGCATCACTCAAATCCACATGCTGACCATTAATAAGAAGAGAGCCTTCTTGAGAAACGATTGTATTCGTGTCCGTCTGAACCTTATGTGCCCCATATTTATAATCAGCGAAGGTTACCCAGCTTGTAATCAGGTTCTGGACAGACTTGTCTAGTTCGGCCCCTTGCTCATGGAATTTCAGAGTAAGGGCTGTATTCATAGGAAATGCTTGCAAGGCTCTCCCTGTATGCTTGTATTGCTGCAGCTCCTGCAGAGACAAGCTGTACATAGATGATACGAATGGCCGGGATGAATCCGTTTGGGATTTGTACATGGTTTGTTGATTGGGGAATAAGACGGCTGAATCGAAAAAACCCATTCCGTCAAGCGCATATTCCTTGTCGTATGCCCAGTAAAGCTCAGCTCCCATCCCAAGCGGGGCAATCCCATACTGCGCGAGTGCATCCACGAACGCTGTCATCTTGCCCTTCAAGCTGTTTCCCTCTTGACTGATCGTGGAGGCAACAACAGGTGCGTTGACCAGAATGCTGCCATTGCGGGACTGCACGTATTTCAAAGTTTCCAAGTAACGCTGCATCGCGGGATACTCGAAGTTGCTGAAGACAGGACTAACACTGATCATAAACGGAATACCTGCACTATAGAGCTTGTCCGACAGTTTCTCCAACAGCTTTAAATCCGAGAAAGGATAAACTTCCTGGAACAGCAGGTAAGTATAACTCTGAGCAGCAGCACCCAACCAGTCCTTCAACACGTAAGCCAGAGCCAATTCACTGAGATTCCCCCGTTCAAAATAAGGAGCAACCGCGAATCGCCCCTCTCTTGCCGCATAGGAGGCTTGAAAATCACCGTTAGCTGACGAAATGCTGCCGTAGCTGATGCCGCTATTGCGCACCATATAGGACATATTCTCTACACGCAGCAATGATTGAGATAGCTGCCCGATAGACAGCTGTATCGTATCCCGAACGGTCGTCTTCGTCTGGATGTTCAGCTTGGCTTGTACTTGAGCCGGAATAAACTCTCCGATATGCAGATAGTCGCCTTCAAAGGCTTCGAAGTCCTTGAGATAATCGGAGTTTATGAGCGGCAGATCAGCCAAGTTGCGAACTACAGCTACCTTTGAATAAGACTTTAAGGTTCCTTGCTTATAGCCGTCGAGTGTACTCAGTGTTATCTTGGCCCCATAAGACGCCAGCAGCCTCTGGAGGGCCTCGACATTACCTTCCCTTGTTGTTCCTCTGGCCAAGCTATCATACAGGATCAGGATATGGGCGGGCTCCTTGTCTGCCGAGCTAGCCGAGACTGGAGGCATTACAAGCATAAGACTTAGTGACAGGAGCAGCAGTTGCATCATCTTATGAACAATCACGTAAAGCTTCACGCTGCAGACTCACCGCCCCACAGCCGACGACCTATGGCGTCTGCAATTGTTAGATAAGTGACAAGATCAAAGGCTGCTGTGAATAGAAATTCGTGTTTGGCCAAATCGGCATCCCCCGCCCCCACTATGGAAGCCAGTATGCCGGATAGACCGACCAGTATAAGCGTTATAATGAGCGGCAGCCGCATAGCCTGTCTCCTATTCCTCGCCTTAATCGCAGCGACAAAGGCAGGCATGTATAAGCCGACTATGAGAAGGGTCCAGATCACAATAAAACCGAACGTCTTAGGTGCGCTAGCTTCTTTCAACATGCTGTATCCAGAGAAAAACCTGGTCTGCGCCCCAAAGGACTGCCCCTCTGATTTCTCATAATTGCCCATTGCGGACGGTCGTATCTTAAACGCATTTTTGGCGGCCAGGTCTAACATTTTACCTGCTTGATCAGGATGTGCAGCATAATAGAGCACAATCTTTCCGAACCCGTATCGGTTATAAAATCGACTCTCCAGAATTTCAGAATTCACATCTACTGTGGTGTAAGGCTCGTAATAAATACTTTTATTCAATATCGCAAACTGCTGGTCGATCCCGAACGACTTAAGCGTGGCCTCCGGATCGGCCGAATCCATTAGTACCCCCCTTGTCATCGCATGATATTTGTTGATATTCACGAATTCCTTCGGTATCAAAACGTAAGTGGCAACGCCAGTAAGCAACAACATGACTAATGTGGCGGCTGCCAGGCTGCGGTACGCTCTTTCCTTGCGAATATAGATAAGAATGAATAAACCCAATGCAATAATGACACCCACGGGCGCATTCTGCTGCTTGCTCGTAGTCAGAAGAAAACCACTGATCGCAAACGTTGCCAGCAGGACATAATCATTGTACCTTCTCCGGTATAATAAGAGACCCGATGCGAACAACAAGATCAGCATGATCAGGACAATACTCTCACTATAGAAGGAATTGAAGTAAGCGGTGTACCCCGTATCTCCGAATATGAAAATAGCAAGGGCCGCGATTGGATAGCCAAATATTGCAGGAACCTTCCAGGTAAAGCTCTCAACCAGCAAATAGATGGCAAAGACGTACAGGACCGTAAAAATAGCCGCCTGGAACCGGATGTCGAACAGCTCCTGATGAAAAACTAATTCATTGATCCAAATGGCTAAGCGAATAAATAAAGATTGGGAGGAGGATAATGTCGCTCCATTCTCGTTGAAATATTGAAAAATGCCATAATCCTTTACAAAGTAGCCCAGATATTGGCTGTCATAATCAGGAGCATTAAAATACAGACCATTGCTATATAAGATACGGAAGTAATCTCCGTTATCTGCCATTCCTATATAAGGCCGTATGAACAACGCGATGATAGTGATAACCAGTACCCCTAGCGCACTCACTAGAGCTGGCGATGCATATCGGCTCAGCCGCTGAAGTTTGTTCTCGATGTTGCCTGGCACTCTGCTGCAGCCCATTTGATCCCCCCTTCCTTCTAATAGGTGTAGGCCAGTAAAGCCATCAAATTATCAAAGGAGTAGGCTTGCTGCTTCGGTACATAACCAAAACCGCCGTTCAGCGGACTTCCCGCATCTTGAACTTTGAATGCATTCATTCTATGAATACTGTCCTCATAAAGCGCCCCATCCCCAAGCTGAGATCCTATTATAGCTGTTATGGCATAGATGGCCGTCGATTGAATATCATTAGACGGCTTGCCTTCTCTCGTGTACTGCCCATACAAAGTACCTGCTCTCACTTGTTCCTTCACATACTGGATACTAAGCGGATTGTGCTGCTGTACTTCGACCAGAGCAAGAATGGTAAGCAGCGATTCCACCGTATGTATGGGACCTGAGCTGTAGGAGTCCGTCTCATATTCGTAACGGGTTTCGTAGAACGGGAACTGATCGGACAAATAACCGTTCTTGGCAATTTCCTGCATATTCTCCGTAAGCTTGAGTCGTTGCTTGGATGAAAGCGGGAGCTTCTGCAATGTTTTTAGATCGATATAACATAAAGTGATAAAAGCATTCGTTGTTTTATATCCTTCATCGTAGAAATCATAAAGATACCCATTCCGGGTATTGTGCTCATACAAGCGGCTTCCATAAGTATCGGCGTCCTTCACGTACTTCTCGTCCTTGAATTGCTCTCCTGCCTCATGCAGCGCTCGGATAATCCTTAAATCATCAACAGCAGCGTTAATCGAATGTTTCTTCTGCTGCTTGGGACTATATCGGTAGCTGAGGCCTGTCTTGAGATTAAAGGTCTGTTGAGTTAAGGCCCACTCCGCATCAAAAGCCGCCTGTTGGCCCGTTAGCGCGTAGTAGCGCATCAGCAGTCCCTGCGATTCGCTAAGCACCTCATGCCCGCTTGCTGCATCTGCATTCTGGTCCGTGTCCAGATAGTTGGTGAATACGCCGAACTCTCCGGTGAGCTCATTGATTATGAATTGATGCAGTCCGCTGCGATTCTCCTGCATCTGCATAGCCTCCCCATAGTGCTTGGGCGGCAGTATGGACGCATCAGGCGTTTGTACGGGCAGCGCCGACTTCTTGCAAGCCGTGAGCATACAAAAGGATAATATAACGATGCTCATATACAGAACAACGCGTTTGTTCATATCCTTTAATCTCCCTCGTTTCAAATGTTTGAATCAGATTGAATGATGCCGCCTGTAAGTATAGAGAAACACATCCCAATAGGACTGTCAATGACAGTTAATCTCCAAACGTTCCTATGAAGGAAGCTCTACCTTTACAAAAAAAAATATTTTCTCTATCTTTTTACCCTCCAGTACATTTATTAATCATTCTTTTGGAAACCCAGTAATAGATTGGATATAGTCTGTTAAGATCTGCATTCGGAAAGGAGAGATGTGATTTGGCAGGATGGGTGGTATGGCTCACGATTGCCGCTGTTCTCGTTGTCGTAGAGATGTTAACGCTAACCTTCTACTTATTGTGGCTGGCACTTGGAGCGGTTGTGGCTGCGCTGACAACGTTTCTGTTCCCTGAGCTTGTACTCGTCCAGCTAGCATCCGGCGCGATTACAGCGCTCTTGCTGACCATTTTTACCAAACCACTGACGCGTCGGTTCAGATCAGGAGGGGCCGAGTTCAGGGATGCGATTGAAGAATTAGTCGGTAAGGAAGGTATTGTCATCGAGGCGATTGCTCCCGGCAAGCCAGGCATCGTGAGAGTCGGAAGTGAGACATGGAGCGCTTTGGCAGAGGAGCCGCTTGAGGCGGGTCAGACCGTCATTATCCTTCATCGCGGAACCACCATGCTTGAAGTTCAATTAACAGGAGGCCAGACATAATGGGTATTTATATCGGTATTATTATTCTTGTCGTCGTCATTATCGCCATCGGGTTATCCATCAAGATCGTACCTCAGCAAAGAGTGGGCGTCGTGGAACGACTCGGTAAATTCAATCGGCTACTGACACCTGGTGTTAATATTCTGATTCCAGTTATCGACCATGTACGCATCTATCACGACTTGCGCATCCAGCAAGCGAATGTCCCTCCGCAGACGGTCATTACCAAGGATAATGTCCAAGTACATATTGATACGATCATTTTCTACCAAGTCGTTGCTCCGGATTTGGCCACATACGGGATTTCAGACTACGTGTTCGGTGTGCGCAATATTACAACTGCAACCCTGCGTCAGATCATCGGCAAGCTGGAGCTGGACGAAACCTTATCGGGTCGCGAGAAAATTTCCGCTGAAATTCGGATTGCCCTGGACGAAGCAACCGAGAAGTGGGGAGTTCGCATTGAACGGGTCGAGGTGCTCGACATCAAACCTCCGACCGATATTCAGGATGCCATGGACAAACAAATGAAGGCGGAACGCAGCAAGCGTGCAGTTGTATTGGAAGCTGAAGCTGCCAAGCAGGACATGATACTCCGCTCCGAAGGAGATAAGCAGAGCAAGATCCTGAGAGCAGAAGGCGACAAGGAGGCGCGAATACGGCAGGCAGAGGGACTGAGACAAGCTCAGGAGCTCGAGTCCATAGGGCAGGCCAAAGCTATTCAGACCGTAGCAGAAGCCGAGAAAATGCGTATTGAGATGCTTAGGGAAGCAGGGCTTGATGAGAATGTGCTGGCTTACAAGTCCTTCGAGGCTCTTACTGAGATTGCTAAAGGTCCTGCGAACAAAGTCTTCCTCCCTACCAAAGCAGTTGAGACGCTTGGAGCAATAGGATCAATCGGTGAAATGTTCAAAAACAATGGTTCCAATTAACCCTCTCTTTGGCGAAACACGAACATTCACTTGACTAAAATGTTGTAAAGCCGAGCCACACCTGCATTCTGTACAGCAGACGTTTCAATAAGACGGTTTCATCCCTATAAGCACTGTAATCTACGGTAAACTCAGCTCCCTCATTGTTCCAGAGTCTGTTGAAATAACGGTGTATATCCTGTGCGACCTCGCTATCCTTAGGCGCAGCCACCTTCAGATTCGTCTCCAAATTGAGATCGGCCAGATTGCGCGTTGTGAAATTGGCCGATCCATTGTGGATCACTACACGCTCCTGATCCTGGTGTTCAATCATCATCAGCTTCGTATGATACTGTTCCTCACTCGTATTATACCAACGTATCTGAATCCGGTCGTTAGATTTCGCCAGCAGCTCGGAAGCCACTGGTCGGTTGGGAATGCCTATCTTCTCATTGCCGAACGCATTCTCATTCGGATCCAGAATAAGGCGGATCTGAACACCTCGATCAGAGGCTTCCAGAAGCTGCTTCACGACTTGTCGGTCGGCCAGATAGAACATCCCCATCCATAGTGCATCCCCCGGGCCAGCCTCCGACACATCCCGCAATAAATGCTCCAGAATTTTCCCTTCCGTCAAAAGCTGCACACCTATATTACCGCTGCCGCTGCCTGTTCGATTATAGCTGGGCAGCTTAATATCGGAGTGTGACATGTTAATCGCAGCCTGCTCACTTTCCAGCACATCCGCAATAATGTCACCTTTGACCTCGAAGGCGCTATTCGAGTTGTTGAAGCTGGCATCGTGTGCATTCGCGCTTGGAAGGATAACCGTCTTCTCAGTCGCAATTACTTTGCGGTGATTAGCTTTTACGTTAAGCAGCTTCAAATAGGAACGCAATGTCATATCAGGCGCCATATCGGCCATCTTGTTCGATATCCAGCCCTTCCCGGATTGGCCGAACCATTGCGCGAATATACGCCAGCCCGCTGAGTACAAGGGTGTGGAATCACGAAGCGGATCTACATCGGTCAACACCGTGCGGATGCCCGCTGCCTCCAATCTCTCCAGCTCTGGAGAGGGATGTGAGCCATACGAGGTATTGATGGCATCCGTGATAACTACAATGGATATTTGCGGATATTTCACTTGCTGGGCAATCAGCTTATCCGTCAACGTTCGGCTGAGCGGTGGAAAGCTCTGCTCCTGCTTGTAGAAACCATTGTAAAGGAACATATCGATCACAATGAACTGCTCCGCCTCTTCAATCGCTTGGTTTACGCGGTCGAATATGACCTGCTCCTGGATCATTTCCCCCTCAGACTCTCCTTTATAGGTGAGATCGCTCAGAAAGTGAATATCTTTGTCTGTGACATAATGAAGGGGTCCTTCCATGGCAAGCCCCGCTGGAAGAGGCTTGTCAACATGGAAGACCATCACTGCTGTATAGAACAGGGTAACGGCAATCATCATGAATGCCAGACGCTTGTTTACGCGCTTCACAGACACTGGCGGCATTTGGACGAGGTCTGAAAAAGAATCGTTAGCACTTGAACCTGAAGTTTTCATACCTGGCCTACCTTCCGG
>JARBUQ010000060.1 GCA_029239545.1 Paenibacillus sp. | reverse complement strand
TCTGCACAAAATGCATAAAGTCGAAAGCAAGGAGCAAGGTTGCCCAACTCGCGTACATCGTACGTTGAAACAAGCTGAAGGCAAAAACATACATCAGCGGAATCATCAGGATTCCGAAGATCGTCCCTACAACTCGCCAGCCAAATGGATCCATCCCGAACACAAGCACACCAAGCGCGATAATATCTTTGCCGAGTGGCGGATGTGTCGTCTCATATGGCTCAATCTTATGAATATGCTCATAAGCCGTTCTTCCGTGATAAATTTCGTCGAAATACATGCTGTTCATGAACGAAGGTGTAAAGGGCACCCGGTCCTGCTCATCAATCAGCTTCTCCGGATTACCCTGCAGCACCCCTCCGGAAACACCAGGGAGTATTCCTTGGATGTGTGCTGGGGATTGATCTCCGTTCACGAAAACGCCAATCTCGTGCAGCCGGATATTGGAGCTGTCCGCAGTAAGTCGGATGAATCTTCCCGGCGGTATGGAAGTAAGAGTATTCCATGTAAACACACTTGTATACTGAGGCTCAGTAACGTTGGCGGAAGTCCATTGTTTGGAATCGGTGGACGTTTCGATCACATATTTTCCTCCGCCAACCCCTCCGTACAGGTTGATCTTCTGAATCGGAAACGTCGAGCCCAGATCAAAAATCACACTATCTCCCGTAACGGGCTTCCAATACGTCTCCGGTGCTTTATAATCCCCAAGCTTGTAGAAGGCCACAACTGCGTAGATCAGAGTAATGACCCCAATAATAATAAAATCATTTCTGCTGAGCCGAGCTTCTCGCAGCAGCTTGGTTTCTCCGACCGGATTGGGCTCTGTTAAACGACTCAACAGCCGTTCAAAGGGCTGGACAACTGCCGCTCCCGCAGTTCCGCTGTTAGGACTGCCCCGGTATAGTCCATTTGCCGTTACAAGCATATAAATCGTAAGAATGACATTCGCAGCCGATGTGATAAGCAGCACCACGTTATACCGTGGCAAATGATACATCTCTTGCACATTGAAGGAAAGCACATAGGCCACATTCACAAAATGAGTAATGCTAAGTCCAATATACAGGAAGAGCAGCCGTCGATCCTGCAGCTTGATATAACTGAACAATGTGAGCAGAAGCGCCGGGAATAAGTATCGTTCGTGCATTTTGGCCGTACATACGAACACTAGAGTAATGATTATCACACTTATGAACAATAATACAGAGGAGTGCTCTTTGTATTTGTAGAAGATGTAAACACTATACGCAACAGTAAGCAGTATAAACAGGATTCCCCACACCTGATAAGACAGCAGGAAGCGTGAACTTACTGATACCCAATTCCCTCCAGTCAAAGCAAATAAGTTGAAGGCATTCAACGAGGCATAAGGGTAAGAGGCCAGTGTATTGCTGTACAGCTGGACGATCCAGAAGAAGCCCTTGCTTGAACCAAAAGGAAGAACCAACACAATAAATGTGGCAAATCCGGTAACAGCACTCCAAAGCAGGGTTCGCCAATTGCGATTCCGATATAGAGCAAATAATAATACCGGTGTGAAAATAAGGGTTTGAGGCTTGACCAACAAAGCGAGTGCAAACACTAAGGCTGCATAAGGCAGCTTGTTGCGAACTGCCAGCAGAACAAATGTAACCACGAGCAAGGTAAATATCGAATCCACTTGCCCCCACATGGCCGAGTTCACGAAAATAGCTGGATTCAGTGCATAAAGCACCATTATTCCTACTGCTGTCGGCATCTTCCACTTTTGGGCCGCAGCCAGATAGATCATTAAGGATGCTGCAAGATCTGCCAGAATAGCCGGCATTTTGACCAAGAGCAGGAATCCGCTGCCGGAATGATCGAGATCGAACCACAGCCTGATTTTGCCGATAAGATAAAGAACATAAATGTAGCCAGGTGGATAATCTGCAAATATTTCACCCGAATAAAACTTCCCCAAGCCATGCTCGGCTGCATAGATAGCCCAGGCCTTGAACGTATTCATGTCCGTAGGATGTCCCACAATGGATACCGCCAGCCCCATCCTGATTAGTAAGGCAACCAGCAGCAAGATCCAGACGACTAACGGAACCCTACGCAATAAAGTAACCATTCCTTGCATACCCCCACTTATTAGTACAATTACAAATTCATTCTATAATAGTTCCTCAAAGGACATGCACATTCCTCCTTCCGCCATCTACAAGCTGCAACAAATCCAAGTGATGTGCTGCTATTATAGGTTAGGTAAACGAAGGCTTATTACAGCCAACGATAACCTTCAATCCCATTTTAGCTAAGCAGACTGATGCTCGTATTACTTTCTATCAATCAACTTATATAGCAGGTTTTATATATTTACAAGCTACATGGATGGGCATATAATGGCATGGACCGCTGTTCATTATAAGGCAATCAAGATTGCTTGAAAGGAAGTTACATCAATGGGAAAACTAAGCTTGTTCAGACGGGCTTCAAGGTTTCAAGTGATTCCAGTTATGATTATACCGGTTGCGATTGGTTCCACTGGCGCTTTTGCCTGGAATGACCAGTTCAATTGGTTTTTATTTATTCTAACATTAATCGGTGCAGGGGCCGCTCATTTGTTCTCCAACATGATTAATGATTTGTGGGATTTTCGCAGTGGTGTCGATATAGCGGCTCGTGAGACGGCTACTACGATATCAACCAATTCCGGCTTCCTTGCCACAGGGACCATATCTGAGCAAAAGTTCGCCTCCATGACCTGGAGCTTGTTCGCTATTGCAGCTATCTCGGGGTTTATCCTTGCCTGGGCAAGCGGGTATGAGGTTCTTCTTTTTGCAGGCTTGGGAGGTTTGATTGCATACTTCTACGTGGCTCCGCCTATTCGTTTCGGTTACTTGGGCAAAGGCTATAGTGAGTTGGCCATCCTGATCGCATTCGGTGTGCTGCCTGTAATGGGCAGTTATTTTGTGCAAACCTCTGCGATTGATATTCGCGCTTTCCTTGCCTCGCTGCCAATTGGCCTGCTGACCACGTTGATCTTGTTCAATCATCATTTCTTACACTGGGAGTCGGACAAAGCATCCGGGAAAAATACGCTGGTCGTAGTATGGGGAGAACAAAAGGCGATTCAATTCTCCAAGCTACTGGTCATTCTTGCTTATCTCTCGTTGGTGGCGGCTGTTATACTTGGTGCGCTTCCCTATTATTCGTTACTTGCCCTGTTAACCATCCTCCCTTTTCGCAAAGTATATGGCTTGTTGAAAAGCAGGAATAGCTCCCAGGCGTATTTACCGCTCATGGGTGCATCCCTCAAAGCGACAGTGCGTTGCGGGGCGATTATTGCGTTATGCTTGTTCATAGAAGGCTTGATATTATAGAAGTCGGGATCAGAACTTAATGGAGGCGAATATCGATGGAAAAAGAACCTATTAATGAAGCAATTGATCAAAAAGCCGGAACAACAACTGTGCTGGGTGATTTTCATACTATTTTGTCCGAGGGAGAGGTTTGGAAGTTTGGCGGATTTCCGCTTCAGGACGGAACCTTCTGGAAGTATAAAGAACCGGATGCTGTCGTAATTGTCCGTAATGGGATTTTGTACGTGCGGGCTCCCTTGAGCCGTAAACATGACCATGTTCAAATACTGGATAATGCCAAGCATATGTACTTCTCAGCCCAGCCTGTAGAAATACCGGAAGCCGGAGAGGTCAGCTTCGAGCTCAATATTCGGGCACGCAGCCAGAACACAGCTCCGAATAATTTGTACGATGGATATGTTTCGCTCAATTTGCTTGATTTCACGACGGGCGCAGCGCTCGATTTCTTTGTTGGCAATGATACTTATGCAACTGTATATGGCGTCCTTCCTTTCCCGGGCGTAGAAGTTCCTGCGACGGATAAAACCCGTTACTTCTGCATCTTCAAGGAAAGTCAGCAGTTCGAAGCCAGAGAGTTCAACAATTACCGAATTACTTACAATAGAGGTAAGGACGAGGTCATCTTCTACCTGAATGGTCAGGAGATTCGCCGCGAACAAAGGGTTCCCGTCAAGTTCAACAAGTTTACGGTTGCCTTGGGAATCATGACGGAGATCGATTTGACCCCTGCAGGCAGTGTTTCTGTTCATGGACAGACCGTCATTGGAGAATGGTCTCCGATCACGATAACGGTCAAGGAGTAAGCCAGGTAATGCAAAGGACCCGCATCGGCAAGATGCGAGTCCTTTTCTTGGTTTACAGTTTCTTTTACTCTAACCTTTTATCCCACATTTTCACACGTAAACCACATCCGAAATGTGGGTAATATCTCTAATTTACTCGAGTCATGCAAATTATCACATACTCAAGCCGTGTAGTTTATTTCACTTCTATAGATGTAACAACCGAATTTATTCCTTTTAGCTGAACATCCTGATTCTGGATCAGCAATGCAGCATTGCCGGTAATGGTGTAATCCGGAGATACGCTATACACATTCAATTGCGGAGTAGTAGACCCATATACGGTCTGTGTTACTCCGATTGTGTTTATTTTGCCACCGCTGTAAGTGATGGAGTAAATCTTCCCATCAACCGTGAAATTAGTTGCTCCAGGATTTGTAGTTCCTGACTTGGTAATCTCAACGAAGATTCCAATATTGTTATACAGCTTCACTTTCAGCTCATCGCCTACTTTAATGTCTGCAGCTGTCACTCTTGCTCCGTTCTTGAACACGAATGCACCCGGGTCAAGCACGATTGGAGTAGAGACTCCATTCTTCGTAATGTTGATGACATTGCTGTTCACTATGGTGGAGACAGTTCCTGTTACCGTATCTTTGTCATATCCAGGCATTTGCTCCCCTGTACGATCAAGCAATGCCGCTAATTGAGCACGTGTCACAGGAGTGTTCGGACGGAATGTATTATTCTCGAAGCCTTCAATCAAGCCCTTCTCCACGGCTACAGCCACGTAACCAACGGAACCGGCCGGAATTTCATTCGCATCCTTGAAGCTCAACTGTGTATTCATTTTGGCTTTGGCTTCGCTTTCCAGCTTAAGTGCTTTGACCAGCAGCGTAGTTGCCCATAGACGATCGGCTGGCTTGTCAGGCTGAACGGAGTTTTCCGTTTCGTTGAACAGATCATTCTCCAAGGCAACGGCTACATATCCGACCGCCCAGGAAGGAATTTTATCCGCATCCTTGAAATTCAGCTTCGTGCTCATCTCCTCTTGAGATTCTGCCTGATCACGAAGCCCCATCAAACGAACGGCTGCTGTAATGGCCTCTACACGAGTAATATTGTTGCGCGGCTTGAAGGAACCATCAGCGTAACCTTCGAATACACGCTTTGACGCAAGGCTGGCAATATTCTTAATCGCCCACTCCACATCCCCGCCAACCATATCATGAAAATGAATGGCGATGTTCATCGTGCCGTTATTTGCAATTTTATAATCATTATCCTTCTTGGAATTATTATCATTTTTTCCGCCCCGGTCATTGTCATTGCCTCTACCCTTGCCGTCTGCAAAAGCTGATGTCGCTCCTCCCACTACCATAGCCAGTGCCATCCCTGTAATCACAACTTGTTTAAATACTCGTTTCATATACATCTCCCTCTCTTGGTTTGGACCCGAATTCCGCACGTAAAACCAATATGCCAAATGCGAGTTTTAGTAGAATCAGAGTTTTTAAACTTGAAGCTTATCCGGATTGCCTCATACCTTCGCGAAGTGTTCTAGCAACGCTAAATGATTTCGGGCTGTTAAAAACAATTGAGGGGGTTGAAACAACATGATAGACTAGAATAGCACATAGGAACTAGTGCACATTAGCGCTTCGTATCCGTATATACGCTAATGCGCAATAGAACAAAAAGGAGTGACCCGTACATGAATCCGAGAGGTTCAACGAACAAAAAACCCGTGCTGTGGCTCATTGCATTAATGGTCCTTGCAGCCATTGGGGTAACCGTTTTCTTAGTGATCAATCGAGAAGACACAAGCAAATTAGCCATAGAACAAACAGGCCCAAAGACCCAGGATCCATCGAACGTGTCGAATCCCGGAAACAGCCCACTTCCCCTTGCTACGCCTACCTCACCTTCCCCCTCCCCTACTCCTACACCAGTGACGGAGAAGGCTGATATTGTAATTATTGGGACCGAGATGGAAGGCATGTATCTGGCCAGAGCCGCAACCGATGAAGGCTTGAAGGTAGTCGTGCTCGATCCGCGGACTGAGGTTGGTGGACAGCTGATCGCAGGAGAAATGTTATTTCTCGACGAAACGAAGGATGAACAGGGCAGATCCTTGGTTCAAGGGCGGATCAAGCAGCTGTTCGACGGATTCAAGAACGGCAAAATTCGCAAAAAGCAGGAATACGTACAATATTGGGATACTCTGAACAAAAATATTCCGATTGAATCCGGTGTTACGCTGCAGAATGTGAATACTACTCAAGGCAAACAAACTCAAAATGCTGTGCATTCGATCTCTTATGTGACCAAAGACAAGCAGCAAAAAGTAGTAGAAGCGGAGTACTGGGTGGAGAACACCGATCATGCTGCCATGGCGAGCAAGCTTAAGGTTACTCGTATGCCTGGACTTGAAGCTTTCCATAAGACCAACCAAATTGAATACATGAGCGCCGGATTTATGATGAAGTTCAAAGGCGTCGATTGGAACAAATTCAACACAAGCTTCAATGCCCTGACTTCTGCTGAACGAAGCAAAAAATACGGCGGCGGTTATGTGAACGAAAGCTTCGCAATTGGGCTGAGCGGCATGACGAGTGCATACAAAGCTACGAATGACCGTGTATTCCTGCGGGGATTGAATGCAGTCTACCAGCGTGATGGCGAGGTCATTATTAACGCTTTGCTCCTCTACACCATTGATCCCTCCGATCCGAAGTCCGTTGCCGAAGGAATGGAGATGGGAAAGAAGGAGATGCCGCTTATTCTCGACCACTTCCGCAAAAGCATAGTCGGGTGGGAGAATGCTGAGTTAAACGGATTTCCCGATTACTTGTACATACGTGAATACGACCATTACGAGACGGATTACGTATTGAAGCCATCCGATATGCTGGGTGCCAACATGTTCTGGGACAATGTGAGTATTGCCGGTTATCCACTCGATCTGCAAGGAATCAGCGTTAGCAAATGGGGCATTGAGATGGGTCGGCCCGACAAATACGGCATGCCTCTGCGCAGCTTCCTGCTGCGTGATTACGACAATGTAATTATGGCAGGCAAAAACGTCGGTTCCTCCGCAATCGCCTATGGAAGCGCCCGAATTCAACCGAATACGGGACTTGCGGCTGAATCCATTGGAGTCATTCTAGGCCAGATTCATGGCAAGAAGAAGCTGCGCGAGGTGAAGGAAGAGGATATGAAAATATTGCACACCTATCTGGAGAGCCAATACAAGATCAAGCTGACGAACGTCAAAGGGAACAACAAAATTGCCGGCTGGACTAAAGAGGAGATCGCCAAGCTCGACACAGGCGAGATCGTATACCCGGAATATATTCAGACTCGGAAAGCACCGAAGTAAGGAAATTAATACAGGAAGAAAGAAACCCTCTGGAGTGCAGCTCTGGAGGGTTTCTTGTTGTTGGGAATCTAAACCAGTGACCTGCCCCTCTTACCCCCAATGTTGTCAGGTTAAGGATAAGTTAACTCCCATGCTGGGCACAACAGAAAAAACCTCCAGAAGTACTGCTCCGGAGGTCTTGATTGAAAGGTTGCACGTTTAATTAATGGCATTGAAGTATTCGGTCGACAAGTGCTCTCACAACAACTTATTAATTCGATTGCATGCAGATTCTGGAGTTTCCATATTGGCCCATAAAACATGAAGCTCGTTATTCAGGATGTGCAGATGATCATTCGTAAGGCTCATACCTTGTAAGGAATTCGCATAAGGCATTACATCCTTGAATGCATTATAATGCACGGGATGAATGTCCAGATTCAGCAGTTGATCATCCTCAGCGATAGTTCGTCGCGCTGGTATGGTGCAGCCGTGACGTTTCAAAAGAGTTTGTGCTTCTGTCCCTACCATGAATTCCAATAGGCTTTGAGCCACTTTTATTTTGTCACCGTACTTGTTAATGCCAAGAGCACCACCAAGAAGAATCGTAGCTTTGTCTTGATTCCCCGGTAAAGGAAGAACATCCCATTTGACCCCTGTCCCGCGGAATTCATTCATGAAGTAATAAGTGGACATGATCATGGCAGTATGTGATTTTTTGAACAAATTCTCGGCAAGGAAGCTGCTCCCATGTGAATAAATGGGGGATACTTGATGCTTGTACATTAGATCTAAACAAAATTGCAAAGCCTCGACATTGCGAATATCGGCAAACTCGCCATGTGTCCCATCCTGAGAGACGAATCTTCCGCCATTCTGTAAAATAAAAGCAGGCCAACGATTCGTAGAGGAAGAAAAACAGAACCCGTACTGCTCCATCCTACCATCGTCATCCGCTTTAGATGTGCATTGCTTGGCAATTCGGATCAAATCATCCCAATTCTGCATGGAATTATAATCATCCTCAGGAATGCCAGCTCTGTCTAAGGCATCCTTATTGTAACAAATAACTACCGGAGAAAAATGAACAGGCACAGCCAATAGCTGCTCTGCTTGTTTGAACATCTCGAAAATGACAGGATAGCTGTCCTTCTCCGCATCAATGCCGACAGGATTGTACGGCTCGAACAGGTGAAGCTTGTCCATCTTCTCGAATATACGGAAATGTGCGTCCGAAACAAAAAAGATATCAGGGCCTACTCCCTCTTCAATCATCTCCGTAACACGCTCTGCGTAATAATCTACAGGCAAAATAATTAATTCTACATGAACGTACGGATGAGTTTGCTCATAACGATCAATAATCATTTTAATAATATCCGTCTCATAGGAGCCCGAAAACCATGTTAACTTAATCGTTTGACGCGGAATCTCTTCCTCCGGAAGCTTGATTCGATTACCCTTACCCGCAATCTTCTCAATAAGCCCCTCTTCAACCAAAAGAGCCAATACCTTCCGGACAGAAACCCGACTGATTTTGTACTTCTCGCTAAGAGTATTTTCGGGCAGAATGAACTCACCAGGCTTGATGGAACCGCTTAATATTTCATTTCTCAGTTCTGAAAGAAACGAATTATACTTTTCCTGAAATAAATTTCTTCTTCTTAACAAGTTAGTCCGCCCCAATATAAGTACTTTATTACTATATTACCTTACATGGTGCGGTTTTGTAAAATAGGTTCATTCCTATAACTATATTTTCCTAGAAAAATAACCCTGGCCTTAGCGGCCAAGGATTTAAAATACTGAAATTAGTAGGAACCGATTACTTTTCGAACCGCATTCACGATATCATGCACGTCAGACTCATCTCCGAGCAGCATGTTCTGATGCAGCCATAGCACTTCTTTATCACATAGACGTTCGCTGACTGGGCAGCTGTATATGCGTTCGTCGCCCGTCCACTTTTTCGTTTCATGGATAACAGCCTTGTTCTGATTAAGCGATACGTAACCGGAAGACGCAGGAATGCCCTCTGCCACCAATTTGGCAATCACGTCATTCTTATCGATCCGATCTGCAAAAGCAGAATCCAGCTTGAACATATACAAATGGTAAGCATGCCGCGTAATACCAGGATCACGGCGCAATACCTGAATACCCTCGATTTCGCCAAGAAGCTCAGTCAGCACTTTGGCATTCTTCTCGCGGGCTGTCATCTGCTGCTCCAAACGTGTCATCTGTGCTACCAAAATGGCGGCTTGAAATTCAGTCATGCGCAAATTCCAGCCGATATGCTCATGCTGATACCAGCCTCCATTACGAATACGCCCAACATTGGTCAGTGACCAAGCCATATCTGCAAGTGCTTCATCGTTAGTCAATATCATGCCGCCTTCTCCAGCATTAATGTTCTTGCTGGATTGGAAGCTGAACGTGCCCAGATCCCCTTGTGCGCCAATTCCAGTGCCGTTCCACTTGGCTCCAACTGCTTGTGCAGAGTCCTCGATCAATCGTAGATTATGCTTGGCAGCAATTGCCTTGAGGCGTGTCAAATCCGCTGGCGCTCCGCCGAT
This sequence comes from Paenibacillus sp., assembly GCA_029239545.1. GTDB lineage: Bacteria > Bacillota > Bacilli > Paenibacillales > NBRC-103111 > Paenibacillus_AA. The sequence continues at coordinate 2,608 of JARBUQ010000060.1, read as the reverse complement.
ATGAACGGCAATAATGGCCTTGGTCTTCGGCGTGATGGCTGCCTCCACCTTCTCAGGATCTAACAACAACGTGTCTGCTTCCACATCAACGAATACCGGAATTGCTCCGAACAGCAGTGCCGAGCTTGCAGTTGCAATGAATGTATAAGGCGGCATAATGACTTCGTCACCTGGCTGAACACCTGCAGCCTGTAAAGCAATTGTAATGGCTACCGTTCCATTCACAATCGATACAGCATATTTGGCATCATGTGCAGCTGCGAATTTCTCTTCTATTTCTGGCAGCAGAATACGGCCCGTACCGCCCCATTTGCCCGAACGTACAACCTCGAGCAGCAGCTGCTCTTCAAGCTCATCGAATATTGGCCAAGCCGGAAAAGGCTTCGTACGGATCGGTGTACCACCGTCTACCGCTAACTTATCCATAATCGTCATGGTTACACGCTCCTTATAGTTCTCGTAAGTGGTATCATACTTGTATTATAAAGGCTCTTTGGTCGTTTTGCCACCAAAAGTTGTAAATGGACTGGACGGCACTTTATTGGGATTTATTGATTAAATGTGAGTTCGGATGGATGTGAGCACACTAAGATAACCGACTACTTGCTAATTGCAGTGTCTGCTTGGAGGGCCATGTACACTTCCAATAAGGCTAACCAAACTATTTCCTATGGAAAATAGCGTCCTGTGTGGATTAGGAAGGTGATGTACACTAATCCGAAAGCCAGCTTCACTATTAGTTTAGATTGGCTTATTAAACTACCCCTTATGCCAGATAGCCGCGAAATTAGTTCATTTTGCTTTACTAACACTTATGTTCAGTTTACTAATCTTGAATGGTTCGAGCTAATAAGTCCATAATAAAAAGCCGTTTTCAAGCTCTGAGAAGCAACTCAGAGCTTGAAAACGGCTTTCGGCATATATGGATTCAAGTTTTAATGCTGTGACGGGCAACATTTGGCCCAGAGCAGCCTAGAGCGAGGCGTGGCCAGCTCGTGCACGCGCTTGCGCGTAGGCCGCGCTCCCGACGACGCCAGCGTCGTCGTTCATCTCGGCCAAGCGAATGTCCATCCGATCGAGGTACATCGGATGGACGATGCCCTGCAAGCCGCGGCGCAGCGGCGCAAGCAGGCGCTCGCCTGCATTGGCGGCGCCGCCGCCAATGACGATCACGTCGGGGCTCCACAGCGGAATCGCGTAGGAGAGCCCCTTGGCAAGCATGGCGCCGACGAAGTCCATGACGTCGACGGCGAGCTTGTCCCCCGCGTCATATGCGCGGGAGATGTCTGCGGCCGTGATGGCCGCGCGCTGCTGGGCGTCTGGGTACCAGTCGCCCAGCAGGCTGGGCTCCCCGGCCTCGATTCTCTCGCGCGCGATGCGGGCGATGCCCGTCGCTGACGCGATCGTCTCCAGGCAGCCGTGCATGCCGCAGCCGCAAGGCGAGCTCTCGCCATCGAGCACGATGTGCCCGATCTCGCCTGCCATGAAGCCGCCTCCATAATATTGGCGGCCCTTGTTGATCATGGCAGCTGCAATGCCTGTGCCAAGCGTAATGCCCATAATGTGATCGTACCCTCGCCCAGCACCGCGAACAGCTTCACCGTACGTATACATCTTCACGTCATTGTCAATAAAGACTGGAATTCCAGCCAACAAACCGCTCAATTGATCGGCAACTGGAACATTGTGCCACTTCAGATTGCCCGCGAAGACAGCGACTCCGGTATCCGGATTCACAATACCAGGATTCCCCATCCCCACCGCTTCCAACTGCTCACGGCCTGCTCCTTCTTCCTTAAGCAAGGAATCGATCATTCCCACTATGTTCACTAGAACGTAGTCTACACCGTTAGCGGCACCGGTAGGCTGTTTGTTTTTTCGAAGAAGCTGCAAATCCTCACTCAACAATCCACAAACAATGTTAGTCCCACCAATGTCTACACCGATCACATAACTCACAGCCAACACTCTCCTCTTCCAACCTAATCTCGATAAAATTGTCCCGCAGCAAGCAGCGCATAACCGTACCCGAAGCAATTATTGGCCGCAAACAAGTAACTAATTCCGTCCCAGCAAGTCAATCCATGTCTATTTCGCAGCACATAAGCAACTATGGAGCTTTAACTGCAAAACTGTTGTTCCGTTGACTGCTTCAGCCAGATTTAAGCCGGGTTTCCCGGCTTATTTCGCTCCGTTGACTGCTTCAGCCGGATTTAAGCCGGGTTTCCCGGCTTATTTCGTTCCGTTGGCTGCTTCAGCCGGATTTAAGCCGGGTTTCCCGGCTTATTTCGCTCCGTTGGCTGCTTCAGCCAAATTTAAGCCGGGTTTCCCGGCTTATTTCGTTCCGTTGACTGCTCCAGCCGGATTTAAGCCGGGTTTCCCGGCTTTATTTTGCTCCGTTGGCTGCTTCAGTCGGATTTAAGCCGGGTTTCCCGGCTTATTTCGTTCCGTTGGATTCATTTTCTGAAAATGAGGCCTTTTGCCAAAATAACTGCATTTCCTAGCTATCAAATGGCACTACCTCGGAATCGGCGCTGACTGTTTTTGCCGTCCATTCTGGATGAGTTATGATCTGTCCGCCACTATGCTGTTATGAGGACGTTAGATT